>SVFS01000044.1 GCA_015056725.1 Lachnospiraceae bacterium
CAAAGAAAAGTCAGCCAAGTCAGCCGGCAAGAAGACAGCCACAAAGACAGCCGCAGAGACAGCAGGAAAGACAGCCACAAAGACCACAACAGGAAAGACAACCACAAAGACCACAGCAGGCTAAGCCACAGGGCGAGAGAAAACCTATGGTAAATGCTGACGGTGTTCCGATGAAGCGTGTTCGTATGGCGGACGGAAGTATTAAATTAGTTCCTGCCGATAAAATCAGAGTGAAGGCACGTCCGGCAGAAGAGGCAAGAGTGTCAGATGAAGCAGCAAGAAGACCACAGCCGGCAAAAGATAATTGGAAATCTAAAAACTTTTTGACAGAAGATGAAGATTTAGAATTTTCTTTCATCAATGATGAAGAATAAGTAAGTGTTATATTTGTTAGTGTAGCGGATATAAGATTATAATAATTACAAGTGAGAAACAGTCGGAATTTCCGGCTGTTTTTCCCACTTTTATCAATGGACAGTATGGAGGATTTAGCATGCAATCAGGCTATACGGAAAAAGCCAAATCAGTACTTTTACTAGCAGCTAAAGCGGCACGAAAATCAGGACAGGGTTATATCGGAACAGAGCATATTTTATTAGGCTTGTACCGTCAGGAAGACTGTGTGGCTTCTCAGATTTTGAGAGAGCATGGTTTTGATGAAGCACGATTATTACAGCTGATTAATGACTATATTTTGCCGGAGAATGCAGTTGCGATAAAAGAAAGAGAAGGATATTCGCCAAAGGCGAGAATTCTTCTGGAAGAAGCTGCTTTTCTGGCAGAACGTTTTCATTCTGAATTAATCGGAACAGAGCATATGCTGCTTGCCATGATTAAAGAAAGTGACAATGTAGCAATGCGTCTTTTGACGACGATGGGCTTTAACGGTCAGAAATTGTACGCAGAAACGCTTGGTGCAATCGGGCAGGACCCAAATCTGTATAAAACCGATTTGGTAAAGAATAAGAACCAGCAGAAGAAAAAGAGCGCATCCACATTGGAACAATACAGTCGTGACCTCACAATGCTTGCGGCGCAGGGAAAACTGGATCCGGTTGTAGGTAGAGAAAACGAAATCCAGCGTGTGATTCAGATTATCAGCAGGCGTACGAAAAATAATCCATGTCTTGTAGGAGAACCGGGAGTTGGAAAAACTGCTGTTGTAGAAGGGCTTGCCCAGAGAATCGTATCGGGCAATGTACCACTTACCGTACAAAATAAGAGAGTATTGACGCTGGATTTATCAGGTATGGTTGCAGGCAGTAAATACCGTGGCGAATTTGAAGAACGAATTAAAAAATTAGTAGCTGAAGTAATCGAAAAAGGGGATGTTATTCTCTTTTTGGATGAAATTCATACATTAATCGGAGCAGGTGGTGCAGAAGGAGCAATTGATGCTTCCAATATCTTAAAACCATCTCTTGCCCGTGGCGAGATCCAGCTAATCGGTGCAACAACGATGGAAGAGTATCGTAAATATGTGGAGAAGGATGCTGCATTGGAACGCCGTTTCCAGCCGATTACGGTAGAAGAACCTACAGAGGAAGAAGCAATTGCGATTTTAAGGGGCATTGCTGCAAAGTATGAAGAACATCACAAAGTGTCTATCGGGGATGATGCCCTTGTGGCGGCAGTAAAATTATCTAACCGCTATATTAATGATAGACGGCTTCCGGATAAAGCGATTGATTTAATAGATGAAGCGGCTTCGGCGGCAAGGCTAAAAACGTTAAAAGCTCCGGAAAAATTGTATGAAATGGAAGCAGAAATCATGCAGTTTGATGATAAGCTGGAAGAAGCAATCAGACAGGCAGATTTTGCGAAGGCCGGCGAAATCCGAAAACAGCAGGATGCATTAGTTAAAAAATATAATCGTTTAAGTGAACGTTTTGAACGGGAAAAAGAAAAGAAAAACTGTTTTATAACAGAAGAAGATATTGCAGAAGTGACATCTATGTGGACGAAGATTCCGCTTCAGAAACTGGCAGAGAAAGAAAGCGAAAAGCTTTTGAAACTGGAATCTATATTACACAAACGTGTAATCGGTCAGGAAGAAGCTGTATCCGCAGTTTCACGTGCTATGCGTCGCGGAAGAGTAGGTTTACAGGACCCGAACAGACCAATTGCATCATTCCTGTTCCTTGGACCTACAGGTGTCGGAAAGACAGAACTTAGCAAAGCTTTGGCAGAGGTAATGTTTGGTGACGAAAATGCCTTAATCCGTGTGGATATGTCTGAATATATGGAAGGACATTCTGTTTCCAAGATGATTGGCTCACCGCCGGGATATGTAGGATTTGATGAAGGCGGACAGCTCAGCGAAAAAGTCCGTAGAAATCCATATTCGGTAGTACTTTTTGATGAAATCGAAAAAGCACATAAGGATGTATTTAACGTACTTTTACAGGTGCTTGATGATGGGCATATTACGGATTCCAAAGGACGGAAAGTAAGCTTCAAAAATACGATTCTTATCATGACAAGTAATGTTGGTGCTAAGAAAATTGTGGAACCAAAAAATCTTGGATTTGGCTCAGAAAAGACCGAAGAGCAAAACTATGAATCCATGAAGAAAAATGTAATGGATGAAGTGAAAAAATTGTTTAAACCGGAATTTATTAACCGTATTGATGAAATTATGGTATTCCATCAGCTTAATAAGGACAATATGAAAGAAATTGTAACACTGTTATCTTCCAATCTGGTGAACAGATGCAAGAAGCAGATGAATATTTCTCTTCGTATTACACCGGCATTAAAGCAGCATCTGGTAGAAAAGCATACCGACCTTAAAATGGGAGCAAGACCGCTTCGCCGTGCAATTCAGACAGTGATTGAAGATGCTTTGGCAGAAGAAATTTTAGCAGGTCATGTAAAAGAAGGTGACGACGTAACAGCCGGATATAAAGGAGACAAGGTCACTTTTACGGTGAAATAGAGTAGGCATACAAGGTTGAATATAGTTTCAACCTTGTGTTTTATGGGAGATGCTATGGCAAAAATGAAACAGACAACCGTGTATTTCTGTCAGGAATGCGGACATGAATCAGGTAAATGGCTTGGACAATGTCCGGCCTGTAAAAGCTGGAATACGTTCGTAGAAGAGACGGTAAAAGTACAGGGCAATAGTGGAAAAATCAGTAGTAGTTTAACTGATAGACAGGTAGCAAAGCCGGCGAAGCTTTCTGATATTTCGACAGAGCAGGAAGAACGTATTGGTACGCATATGGAGGAACTGGACAGAGTACTTGGCGGCGGTATTGTAAAGGGCTCGCTTATTCTTGTAGGAGGAGATCCGGGTATCGGAAAGTCCACGTTACTTTTGCAGGTGTGTAAGGCACTTTCGGATGATGCGAGAGCGGTGCTTTATGTGTCTGGAGAAGAAAGTCTTAAGCAGATTAAACTTCGTGCAGAACGTATAGGAACGTTTACGGATGAATTATCCCTTTACTGCGAAACAAATCTTGATAATATTGAAACCGCGATACAAAAAGAGAAGCCGGAAGTAGTAATTATTGATAGTATTCAGACGATGTATAGCGAGCAGGTTGGAGCAGCTCCGGGCTCTGTTTCACAGGTGAGAGAAACGACGGCAAGGCTTTTGCAATTGTCAAAAGGCTTAAATATTACAATCTTTATTGTAGGTCACGTGACAAAGGAAGGAACAGTGGCTGGGCCTCGAGTGTTAGAGCATATGGTAGATACCGTGCTTTACTTTGAAGGAGACCGATATGCTTCTTACAGAGTGCTTCGTGGTGTGAAAAACCGTTTTGGTTCGACCAATGAAATTGGTGTATTTGAGATGTGTCAGGATGGTCTGAAGGAAGTGAAAAATCCTTCAGAGTTCATGCTAAGCGGAAGACCGGAGGATGCCAGCGGCTCGGTAGTTGTATGTTCGACACAGGGAACAAGACCGATTTTACTGGAAATACAGGCATTAGTCAGCCACACAAACTTTGGGTATCCAAAGCGTCAGGCTACAGGAACGGATTTTAACAGAGTGAATTTGTTAATGGCAGTTTTGGAAAAAAGACTCGGTATGCAGCTTGGAGACTGTGATGCTTATGTAAATCTTGCGGGTGGTATGAAAGTACAGGAACCGGCTATTGATTTGGGTATTGTTATGGCGATAGCTTCCAGCTTTAAAAATCGTAGTATCGCGAAAGAAATGACGGTGTTTGGAGAAGTTGGACTAAGTGGGGAAGTAAGAGCTGTGGGTCAGGCGGAGCAGCGCGTGCAGGAGGCAGTAAAGCTCGGCTTTAAGACAGTAGTGCTTCCACAGAGCAATTTGGAAGCCTTAAAGGACTCTAAAATAGCAGAGACTGTAAAGTTAATCGGGGTATCTTCTGTTCGGGATGCGATTGATTTGATATAATATCGTTGATATACTGCGATAAAAGGTGTTTTGTGTGGAGGTGGAAAATGTATTGTATAAAATGTGGAGCATTATTAGATGATGCGGATAGATTCTGTTGTGAATGTGGAGCAAGCCAGGTGGAAGCTAGGTTTTGTCCAAGCTGCGGAACTCCGAATGTAGCGGATGCGTTGTTCTGTTGTAATTGCATGACTGTTTTTGAAAAATCAGATGTCGTACAGACAAAGCAGAAAAGTTTTTTGGTTGATAAAAAGAAAGTGGTAGGAATTGCTGTTGTGATACTGGTGATTATAGCGGCAGGAATCTTTCTTCCTAAGATAAAAGTGAATGATACAAAGCCTTTTTTATATGCAAAAGGAACGAAAGTGTATAGCACAACAGGAAAAGAAGGGGTTGAAATCGCAAGATTAGAAGAAGAACTTATTCACAGCACTTATATCTCAACGGATGGTACATATGTATTTTATATAGAGGATTTTGATGATGATACAGCAACATATGATTTGTGTTGCAAAAAAGAAGGAAAAGAAAATGCAGAAGAAATTAAAATAGCATCGAATGTTAACAGATTTACGCCTTTGTCCGGAAATAAAGTTGTATATTGTGAGTCGGATGGTAGTGATGAGAATCAGAGATTATATTTTTATAATGGGAAAGAGGCTATAAGAATCACGAAAGATTTATTTGCAGAAGGATATTTAGTATCAGAGGATGAAAAGAAGGTTATTTGGCAAGAAAGTGATGACGGAGAAACATATGATGTGTATGTATGTGAATTGAAAAAAAACGCAGAACCTGAGAGGTTAGATAAAAATATTACGTTTGTGCTTTATTCGGATGAATCGCTTGAAAGTATAGTATATATGAAAGATGATGAACTATATATATGGTCAGATTCAGAGATAGAAGAGATTGCTGATGACGTTTATGATGTTAAGATATGTAAGGATGATGTCGTGGGCATACAAATATATTATTTTGAGAATAAAGGTAATATGGACATATGCCTAGCAGAAGTGACAAGTGTAGATATAGATATAGAGTTAGATGACGATACAAAATCGTTATTATCTCAAAATCTGTATGTTGGACCGGAGTATTCATTACATTGTTATACTGTTAAGAATAAGGAAGACGTTAAAATTGAAAAAGATGGTGTGATAAGCTATGTTACTAATGGGGTAACAGGTGCTGCCGATAATAATACAATGGATAATGGGATAGGATATTACAAGATAGACCCAATGAATTTGCCAGTGGTTTCACTTTCATTGTACTATGATGAGCCGGAAGAATTCTATGAAGAAGTGTATAATATTAAAGAGGAAATGTGGGAGTTTTATTATGCAGACAGAGAAGGTGTGAGTCTTATCGATAGTACGTATGTAGAGTATGAAGGATATGTTGAAAAGATATTCAGAGGAAATAATGAGGAAATATGTTTAGTTAAGAATGAGAAAGATGATTTATTCGGAAATGTGCGAAATGTTTATTGGGTTGGAGAGGACGAAAACGGTGTAAGAGAACTGGGACGGTCAGACGGAATTGCCTCTAAAGTTTGGATGCAAGACGGAAGTGTATATTGCTTGTTAAAGGATTCTCCTAATTCAAATTTGGAATTGTATTGCGATGGAGTGACTGTAGCAAGTGATATAGTTCCTAATTCTGTAAAAGTATTAGATGGACATAAAGCATTCCTATTTCTGAAGAATGATGATTATAGTGAAGATAATTATAATCAAGGTGTTTTATATATGTATCATCAAGGTGTTCTGACGAAAATTTCTGAATCTGTACCACTTTATGAGTATGGATATACCATGGATGAAAAAGGCAGGGTACTGTTCTTGACTGATTTCGATTTTGATGATGAGCAAGGCGATTTGAACCTTTATAAAAATGGAGAAATTATAGAAATTGATACAAAAGTTCATGCTATAATTCAGGAACAGAACTATTAAGTTTTTTGGCTGATTAGCCGATACACACTTTACAAGGAGGTGTACATATGAAGATAGGAACGGATTCTTACTTACAGCAAACACAGAATTATGCAGCATATTCCAAACAGGCGAAAGCTGCAGAAGAAACAAAAACAGAAGCAGCGTCCACAGGCGTTACTGTGGAGTTTTCAAGCGAAGGAAAAGAAGCTGCAAAAACAGCTACTGATACTGTGAAAGTAACAAGAGCTGAAGAAATTGCAAACGAAACAGGTAAAATGACAAAGAGTCAGAGAGCTTCTTTGGCACAGCAGTTAAAGGCGGATCAGGAAAACAGAAAGAGTCAGCTTATTTCTATGGTTGAATCTATGCTGTCAGGTCAGACAACACGTTATGCACAGGCGAATAACATTTGGGACATTTTGAGAACCGGTAATTTCACGGTAGATGCAGCAACAAAAGCACAGGCACAGGCTGATATCGCAGAAGACGGTTATTATGGAGTAAAACAGACTTCGGAAAGAATGTTTAAATTCGCAATGTCTCTTGCAGGCGATGATGTGGACAAAATGAAAGAAATGCAGGAAGCTATGCAGAAAGGCTTCAAACAGGCTGAAAAGACATGGGGCGGTGAGCTTCCGGAAATCAGCAAGAAAACAATGGATGCAGCAAATAAGCTGTTTGAAGATTATTTCGCAAGCCGTGAAAAAGCAGCAGAAGAACCTGCCACAAATCAGAAAGTAGAAGATATCGTCTTCTAACAGACTGCTTGAAAGAAAGTATTCTAAGATGACAGAATGAAAACAGAGGGATTTCCCCACAGGAAACGTTAAGTATGATAAGAACGTTTCCTGTGGGGATTTTTTGTTTTGACAAAAAATGTAAAAAAATACTTGCATGTCATTTATAGATGTGTTATTGTCTAAGTGTACTAGATGTGTTAGTACACTTGCATGGTTGCAATATTAACATGGATGTCAATGCTTATTTCTGTATAAGAGAAAGGAAACTACTTTTATGATTATCATTGATTATAAAGACACCAGACCGATTTACGAGCAGATCGTGGAAAAGATGCAGACTTTGATTTTAAAAGGTGTATTACCAAATGATTCAAAGCTTCCGTCTGTGAGAAATTTGGCGATTGAATTGTCTATTAATCCCAATACCATACAGAAAGCATATGCGGAGCTTGAAAGAAGAGGATTTTTGTATACCGTAAAAGGCAGAGGGAATTTTGTACATTATCAGGATGTTTTGCTGGATGAAAAGAAAGCGCAGCTTGTAGATAAAATCAAACAAATCATCAAGGAAGCAGAAGAACTGGGTATCAAAAAGGAAGAACTTTTCATGGCAGTGGATGAAAGATAAAAGAGTAAGATTTGTAATTGGTAAGAGATTGTAGGAGGAGAATTATGATAGAAGTTAAAAATGTGACAAAGGCATTTGAAGATATCAAAGCGGTTGATGATGTCAGCGTGACGATAAAAGAGGGCAATGTCTTTGGTCTGATTGGAACAAACGGAGCCGGAAAAAGTACGATGCTTCGTATGATAACCGGAGTATACAGACCGGATGAAGGACAGATTTTGATTGATGACCAGCCGGTGTTTGATAATGTTGAAACAAAAAAGAAATTTTTCTTTATTGCAGATGAGCCGTATTTCTTTGCAAATGCCAACAGTACAGATATGGAAAAGTACTATGCGGGAATATACGATACGTTTCATTCCGAAGAGTTTTATCACTATTTAGAAAACTTCGGACTTGATAAAAAACGTAAGATTTCTACGTTCTCAAAAGGAATGAAAAAACAGCTGGCACTTCTTTTGGGATTGTGTGCGGGTGTGAAGTATCTGTTTTGTGATGAGACTTTTGACGGCCTTGATCCGGTAATGCGTCAAACAGTGAAATCGCTTATGGCGAAAAAGATGGATGAAGAAGGTTTGACTCCGATTATTGCATCTCACAATTTGAGAGAGTTAGAAGATATTTGTGACCATGTTGGTCTGTTACATAAAGGCGGAGTTCTTTTGTCAAAGGATTTGGAAGATATGAAATGTAACATTCAGAAAGTGCAGTGTGTATTTAAGAATCCAAGCGATAAAGAAGTTGTATTAAATGATGTCGAAGTAATGAAAGAGGATGTAAGAGGTTCGTTACATACTTTTACGATTCGCGGAACAAAGGAACTGGCAGAAGCTAAGTTTGCCAGAGTAGAGACGGTGTTCTTTGAGACACTGCCATTGTCTCTGGAAGAAATATTCATTAGTGAAACGGAGGTAGTTGGCTATGACATTAAAAAGCTCATTTTTGACTAATTTAAAAGAAAATATAAAAAGAAGAGTTTGGCCGATGACATTGTATTCACTGCTTCTGTTGTTTTTATATCCGGTGCGAATCGCGATTATATTGAGCAATGAAATAGAATGGGAGACCACAAAACTCAATTTACAAAAAGACGTATTTACCTATATGGGCTTTGATACTACAACGATGATTATTGTGGCGGTATGTGCAGTTTTAAGTGCACTTCAGGGATTTTCCTGGTTGTATCAGAAAAAGAGAGTAGACATGTATATGTCTCAGCCTGTTTCTGCAAAAAAAATATTTGCAACGAATTATCTTGGTGGATTATTTGCATTTTTCATTCCGTTTATCGTGACACAATGGCTATCTATCGTGATTGCATTTGTTATGGGTGCAGGCTCTACAGTAATGCAGATTAATAATTTGTTCAGCTTTCTCATTTGCGTCTTGTTTTTCTTTGTAGTATATAATATTACCATTCTTGCAATGATGCTGTGTGGACACATGTCGGTTGCAGGACTTGCGGCAGGTGTGTTCTTACTTTATGATTTCGTTGTATATGGGATTGTAGCAGTATATTTTGAGTCATATTTTAGGACGTTCAGTTATAACTATACAGAGTTTTATAAATATATTCTGTCACCACTATACAAAGCAGGTGAGATGATCGGATATACGAAAAATATTTGGGACAAGAGAGACTTTACCCTGCAGTATGCATGGGAAACTACGATGCAGCCTATGGGAAAGGGAATGCTGTGGTTTTTAGTACAAGGAACGATAGCACTTGGTATTGCACTTTGGTGCTTTTTGCACAGACCGATGGAGAACAGCGATAAAGCCATTGCTTTTCCGAAAATCAAGCAGCCAGTTAAGGTTGTCATGATTGCCACAGCAGGGCTTGGTATGAGCGTTTGCTTATACAGCTTTTCAGAAGGAAAAGATGGATTTGCACTGCTTGGATTAGTGTCCGGTATTTTGATTGGACAGTTTATCATGGAAATTATTTACGATTTTGATATTAAGTCTTTTATGAAAGGTAAAATCGGACTGGCAATCGGTGCGGTGGCAGCAGTTGCGGTATATGCCAGCTTTTCATTAGACTTATTCGGATATGATTCTTATATTCCTGATGCAGAGGATGTGGAGTCGGCAGCGATATCCATTAACTTCTATACGGATATACATAATCGCATTATTGAAGAAGATTTTGAGGTTACATGGACCTGGAATGAACCGATTGAGGAAATGGAAATAACAAACGTTTCTCCGATTCTGCAGTTGGCACAGCATGGAATGGGAAAAGACGATGGTAAGTTCGAGCAGGTCGATACAGTTTGGGCAGAACTTTGTTATCATATGAAGAATGGTCGTGATATTTACCGTTCTATTCCGATTGATTATGAAGCGGATGCGGCTATTTTGGATGAACTGTTTGTGGATGAACAGTATAAAGCATTCAGCCAGTTGTCAGAAGACTTACAGGGTTTTTATCAGATTTGTGATGCTTCCTATTCAAATGGTATTGAAAAACAGAAGGTGACGGATAAAAACGCAGCAATGCTGATGGAATATTATCGTCAGGACTATATGGATATGACATTTACAGATGTAAAAGATACGATGCCGTATGGTAAGATTACATTGTCTTATCTCTTAAATGGATATCCAAACACTGTGGATTATCCTGTGTATCCGACTTATGAGAGAACTACTGCATATCTGGAAAGCAAAGGGGTTGTATTACAGGATAGTATTGATGCAGATGCTGTTGCGAGCATTGAAATTACTAATTATAATTATGTAGATGACACAGAGTATTCGCCTGAAGCAGTTAGTGAATTAGGTAATGGAACGGCTTATGCACGGAAAGATGGCAGAATGGAAAAGGTTATCTATGAAGATAAGGCACAGATAGAGGAGATATTGAATGCGGCATATTCATCAGAAATGCTTGATTACCGCTATATATCTGATACAGTAGTACACGATTTGGAGATTACTATTAATACATCTGATAGTCAGAATGCTTACATATATGATTGGTATTCTATTTACATGGAGTTTACAAAAGATAGTGTACCTCAGTTTGTCTGTGAAGATTTAAATTATGATCCGGAGACGATGGATTAGATATTGAATTTGTCATAAAATGGAAATACACGAACAATAGAATAAATCTCAGCAAGAGCCGAATATCCGAAATGGAATTTGGCTTTTGTGCGTGTCTAATTGGCAAAAGTGGGTAGTAGTATAGAAACAGGTATTGTGCTATTCTATAAAAGGTAGTAAATGTTTGGGAATAGGTAATGAGATGGACATGAAAGAAAAGATTCCTGTTATTACAGTAAAGGATTTATATAAAATATATCGTATCGGTGAAGAAAGAGTAAGAGCGTTAAATGGTGTGGATTTTACCATTTATAAAGGCGAATTTTGCGCAATTGTCGGTACTTCCGGTTCGGGAAAATCGACGCTGCTTAATATGCTGGCAGGATTGGAAAAACCCACAAAGGGCGAAATTGTCATTGCGGGCGAGCATATTGAAAAGAAAAGAGAAAATCAATTAGTAGAATTCCGCAGAAAGCATGTTGGGTTTATCTTTCAGTCATATAACCTACTTGCAACATTGACTGCTATTGAGAATGTGGCATTGCCTTTAAGCTTTCAGGGAATTTCTAAAAAGGAAAGAAATAAGAAAGCAGAGAAACTGCTTGATTTGGTTGGTCTTTCAACACATAAAAATCATAGACCTACGCAGATGTCCGGCGGGCAGCAACAAAGAGTGGGAATGGCAAGGGCACTTGTAGTGGAACCGGAAATTATCTTTGCAGATGAACCTACAGGGAATCTGGATTCGGTTACATCAGAGGAAATGATGAAGCTGATGCAGAAAGTAGTGCGTGAAGAGGGTCAGACTCTTGTTATGGTAACGCATGATGACCACCTTGCGAGTTATGCAGATAAAGTGATTCGTATTAAAGACGGTAAGATTGTGTCGATAACGGAACAGGAGTCCGGTGATGAAATAGATTTGATAGATATGCAAGTTGAGGAGGAGTAACGGGATGAAGAAATTATGGATTAAGACAATAGGAGCGTTGATGCTTGCGATACTGCTTACAACTACTGCGGATGTTGACACAGTGAAAATGCAGGTATATGCAGCAGAAGCAACAGATGAGGAAAAAGAAAGCGCTTATTCTGAGCTTGCAACATATACAAATAATCTGATTGTTATTAATAAAACAGACGGAGAGGTAACGCATGAACTCAAGGATATGTTGTCTAATGCAAAACATCATATCTATAGCAAGTTTTCCGGAACAGCAGGTGAACTTAGCAGTTATGTTTCCAGAGTGGAAAGCCAGATGGACGCAGTAATTGCGTCAATTCCGGATTCTACAAGTGAATTTCTTGCACTGGCAGATACATATCAGACACCTACAGTAAAATACGGCGAGTCTGTAATGCTTATTTTACCGTTTGTGAATTATAGTGAAGTGGAATTAAGCGATGTGGTAGTGCGTCCTGAGATTTCAAATTTGGTGGCAGAATGGCCGTTTGAACCAAATACATCAGGAGCAACGAAGACGATTCTCAGCTTTCCGCCGTATGACAATGAAAAAAATATTTTAGATATGCGTCAGGAGATAGGATTTACATTTGTAGTTAGGGAAGATGTAAAGAGTGGGTTTTACCCATTGAAATTTAAGGTTACATATTCCAGAGGCGGTAAAATTGAAGAGACTACAATTACTACTTATGTAAAGACAATAGGAACTGCGGATAATGGTACACTTGATGGGGGAGAGAATGATGCACAGGTATCAAAGCCAAGAATTATTGTAACCGGTTTTGAAACTATTCCGGCAAATGTGTATGCGGGCGATACATTTTTATTAAAAGTGCATGTGAAAAACACTTCCAAAACAGCAAGCGTAACAAATGTATTATTTGATATGCAGGCAATGGAGGAAGGTTCTGATAAAGATAATACGTTTGCGGCCTTTTTACCGACAAGCGGTTCAAGTTCTATCTATATAGATACGATTGAACCGGGTGCAAGCAAGGATTTGGAAATCGAAATGTCTGCCAAGTCTGATTTAGCACAAAAGCCGTACGTATTACAGGTGAATATGAAATATGACACGAAAAAAGCAGTCGATTTATCGGATACAGCAAGTGTTTCCATTCCGATTTTACAGGAACAGAGATGTGAAACGGGGGATGCAGAAATCATTCCGGGCGATATCATGGTGGGAGATCAGGCGAATGTGATGTTTGATATTTTCAACACCGGAAAGACAACACTTTACAATGTATGGGTGAAATTTAAGGCAGACAGTATTAGTGGTGGAGATACGTTCCTTGGAACATTATCACCTGGAGCGACAGGTAGTGTAGATGCGATGCTGACCGGTATTGCGGCAACAATGGATGAAGGAAAGGTTATTGCAGAAATTTCTTATGAGAATGAATCAGGTGTTGTGACAACGAAAGAGAAAGAACTCACAATATTTGTAAATGAAGATTTCGGTGATATGACAGGTGAAATGATGGGCGTAGATGTGATGGACGGCTCTGAAATGGTGGGACCTTTGATGGAGGAAGGAAACAGTAGTGCAATAAAAATTATTATTCCGGTTGTAATCGTGCTGATTCTTGCAGGTGCAGTAACATTTTTTGTAATCCGTCGTAATAAGAAAAAGAAAACAGTAAAAGAGTTGGATGAATTGGATATTTAAAATTAAAGGGAGAGAAAAATGCGATTTAGTGATTTGTTACGCATGAGTATGGCGAATCTTTTCAAGCGAAAAGTACGTACGGTGCTGACGGTGCTAGGTGTAATTATCGGTGTTACATCTATTGTCGTGATGGTATCTCTTGGCTTGGGGCTTAGTAAGGCTACCATGGAACAAAATGAAAGTTATTCTTCTCTTACGACAATTGAAGTGTGGGAAGGGCGTATGGATGGTACTGATGAAAGAGATCAGAGACATTTAAATGATGAACTGATAGAAGAAATCATGCAGCTTCCGCATGTTGTACGTGTTGACCCTGAATTAACCGTAGATATGCTTGCTAAATACGGAATGTATGAAGGGTATATTTCGTTAGTAGGTACAACGGTTGAAGCCTTGGAAGGTATGAATATAGCTGTTGGGCAGGGAAGACTTCCATCTGCTGAAGATAAAGATTTGCAATTATTCCATGGGAATCAGATTCTTGTGAATTTCTATAACTCCAAAACAGGTTCCGGTTATTGGGAAACCGGAGAGTTGCCGGATATTGATTTGATGGAAGACTCTATTTTCTATATTTTGGATACTGAATCCTATTATAATTCTATGGGTGGCGGTTCGGATGAGAATGGTCAGCCGGCTAAGAAAGCGAAAAAACATCTTTTACAGACGATCGGTGTCTGTGAAGGAACTGTAGATGATTATTATAACTATAGCTGGAATACGTATTGTGATATTGAAAAGCTGATGCCTATACTCCGAAAGGAATTTAAAGGAAGGTCCATACCGGGACAGCCGACTACGTCCAAAGGAAAGCCATATAAAGAAATTTTTTATTCGCGTTTAAAAGTCAATGTGGATGATATGGAAAATGTGGCACTTGTCAATCAGATGATTATGGATATGGGTTATCAGACGTATAATGATGCTGAATGGATTGAATCGGAGCAGCAGATGCTAAATACGATACAGGCAGTGCTCGGAGGTATTGGGGCAGTGTCCTTGCTTGTAGCAGCGATTGGTATTACCAATACTATGATGATGTCGATTTATGAGCGTACAAAAGAAATCGGTATTATGAAAGTTCTTGGCTGCGATATGCGGAATATTGGTGCGATGTTCCTGACAGAAGCCGGTGTGATAGGACTACTTGGAGGAATTATCGGGTTGTTGCTTAGTTATGGTCTGAGTGGGATTATTAATTATTTAGTAAGAACATCAGAAATGATGGGAGTGGAATATATTTCTTATATTCCTTTCTGGTTAGCCGGAGCATCTCTTGTATTTGCAATAATTGTCGGTATGGTGGCGGGATTTTTCCCGGCAAGACGAGCTATGAAATTAAGTCCTCTTGCGGCGATTAGGAATGAATAAAGAATGGCATATATGCGAAAAGAATATGGATTATAATAAAAATGTCAGTAGTGTGAAACTACTGACATTTTTGGTTTAAGCAGGGGCAGTAGGAATCGAACCCACATCGACGGTTTTGGAGACCGCTGTTCTACCTTTGAACTATGCCCCTTTATGTAATTTGTGACATTATCGCGTCAACGAAAATTAGTATATCACAAGGGGGATGATAGTGCAAGGATTTTTTTGAAATAGATATTTTTCGACCGCTAATCAGAGACGAGATATGCTATGCGAATCTTGCTTTGTTTAGTGGTCGAAAAATGTGACTTCAGGGCACGATGTACATTTTCCTCGCGAAATAACAAAAACGGCGAGAGCAAATGCTCTCGCCGCCTCTGTTGTGTAAAAGGGGAATTCTTTCGGAATTGATAATCCAAAACTTAGGATTATTCCTAAGATGTTTTAAGTATATTATCAAAAATCGACAAAATCTACAAAAATATTGCATAAATACGCGAAATAATAAAACTATATTAGCGAAATATAGAAAAATCGTGTTTTAAATAAAATTGTTGCCACGATATTGCAATTCATCCGGGTTATTTTTTCCAGTATTCCACTTCTTTGTATAAGATGTCAGGAATTGGTAAGCGTTTGGATTCCATCTTCTTGATGAGATTGTCTGTTCTATGCGCTTTTTGTCCGCAAAGGATTCGGTAACGGTCTAAAATATCTTTGTAAATCGGATGTGTTGCAAGCTTTGTACGCGTCTCGACATTGAGAGGACATTGGTGGAACAGGATAGTACGTGCCACCTTAGTCATATGTGGAGAACCTTTACTTTCATAAAGCATATAGGTCATATAATCAATAATAAAGTACTCTTTAAAGTTTTGCTTACACTTTGTTAATGTGACTTTGATTTTTTCCTTCTGTTCAGGAGATAAATCTCCATTCTTACGGTAGAACTGTAAGTAATCACAGAATAAACTTGTAAGAGAAGGGTCCGACACATCATTCCAACGGGCACCTTGTACACGTTTGCACATTTCCCAACGGAATTCAGCACACATACGAAGGAGTACTTTGTTTAAATCTTCTAATAAGAAAACGGGAAGCATCATACGTGCAGGTGTAGCACGGTTTCTTCCGCTGATTTCTTGCCACATGGAACCACGTGTTCCGACAACAGGCATGAGAATAATATCAGGACGGACTTCTACATGCATGAAGTCATGGATGTTATCCTTTTCGGACAATATAGTATTAACTTCTCGATAGAATAAAGAAAAGTCAAGTTTGGTAATTGCCTCCAATTCTTTCAAAATAGTAGTTGGATACAAGATAGTTTCTTTTGGACCGCGTACATATTGATGCTCAGAAAGGATTGGACAGAATGTCAGCAATCGTCCGTTGGTAATTTTGCAACCGCGTGGGAACATATTGTGAAGCTCAAACATAACTTTTTGCGCTCGGTCTTGCAGGAGCTTTGCCGCCATTTCATCGGTTATTTTGTTGGAGGCTTTCAGAGTACGGATGTGTTTATCGTAATCAACCTCAAATTCGTTAATACAAGGTTCTTTTTTGCCTTGGTAGATTGCCATCAGCCATTCGTATATCGTATAGATTCCAAGCTCAGGAGCACCGTGGTAGTCTCCGATAAGATTATACAATTCACAGGCATAATCCATACTTGCAAGCTCGGCATCCAAATATCCGAAGTTTAGGAACATCTTAACGATAGGAGGAATGTTTTGGTCACGTATACTTACCTGGAATACGGCAATGTATAGCTGATAAAATAATTCCGTCAGATGCTTACGGATATGAGATGCTTCAGGGGTGGTAGCATTTCTGTCTTCAAGATTTTTGTAGGTGCTTAATGCTTTCTTGAAGTCCTTTGCTAATTCTTCAGAACAATCTGCATATTCGAGAATAACATTTGCAGAATCTGCGAGCTTACCCGGAAGAGAAAAATCGTCCTGGAATGCTGCATCACTACTTGCTATTTGCTCCTGGAGTGTTTGATAATTGTTCATAATCATTTCAAATTCGTTCATGCGAAGCTTGACGAATTCAACAGGAAGCGTAAAAGTACTTAACGTATGTTCGGCAATGTCATGGATTTTATCAATAATAGCGTCCTTCATTTCCTGTCTGGAAGCTGTTTTGAAGAACAGATTTGCATATAAATCAAAGATGTCATTTCGAGAAGTGTTCATTAATAAGCGCGTAGCATATTCCATATATTTGGAATGAGATTGTATCATGGAAAGAATATCTCTGATATCTTTAACGGCATGATGCATAAGACCGGGAAGGAGCTTCTGGTTACAGAAAAATATTCCCAGGTCTCTGTTAAAAAGGGCATTCTGAAGTCCTGAATAATAATCATTGTGCCAGGTAAGGCTGCTTTGAACTTCAAAAGGCTTAAGAGAAGATATAGCATCGAAAGATTTAGCAATTTCGTGTGATTTTTCACACAGTTCTTTATAGCTGGTATAGCAGCTTAAGGTATAGTTGTAAGCGTTATTACATTGAAAGAGTATATTATCGTAATATGTAATTAATTCGCATGCCAAATGATTGATAGAACCTGCCAATTGCATTAAAATTTCAGGTTTATCAATAAGATAATTACTATTTAAAAATTGGGCAGGAGAACCATATGTGCTGATGGTACAATCTGTTGCGGCCTGATAGGTTAAGGAATGTACATTGCTTGTGAAATCACAGATGCCAAGTACGTCGCCTTGTCCGAGTGTTATCTTTCCTCCGGGGAAGATTGCATAAACGGAGCCACTTTCAATAATTAGAAATGAGTCAAAAGTTTGTCCCGCCTGGAGAAAAATTTCTCCTGCAGAAATCGATTTTGTTGCCATATATTTTCCTTCCCATGTCTGCGCTTTGACTATCTATCTGAATTGCCTAAAAATCTTCTGTTTTTATTATACTAATTGTCAACTTTTTTGTGAAGTCTTTCTGTACTTTTTGGACGTTTTTTGGTATTATGAAAAAGTACACTTGAAGAAAAAGTGTATTTTTGCTTGAAAAACCGAGATTTTTGAATCAGAAAACAACATTCGTGTCATATTTGTGGGGGATGAGCATGGATTATAGTGAAAAAATGAAAACTGAAATTGATCAAAGAAAAGTAACCATTATGAAATACAGACCGGAAGTAGAACCGCTTATGAGATACATTCCATGGTTAGAGGAAAAGACAAATAGTGCAGTAGTGTCTGCGTATAACGGTTCTGGTGCACAGACTGTAAGCTTTTCCTTCCCGGTATATGATGCAACTTTGATGGGGTTTGTAAAAACAGCACAGAAAACAGAGTTAATGGATAGAAACTATAAATATATCTATTCCAGAAACAGAATCCGTTCCGAAGTGGATGAGCATAATCTGATTTCCAAGGCGACTTTAAAGGATATGGGAGTTTTGTGCGGCATCTTATCACATTACGTTTTAGGTGGTATGACAAAAGGAAGCTTATGGCCGGAAGGCGTAACAAACGGAGTGCTGCTTGCACTGCTGTTAAAAATGAAAATGTTGGTAATTGATCCGGTAATAGAATAGCATTTTTGGGAATATGGGGCGGAGATAGAAATTAAGTATGAGCGATAAATCAGTACAAAAGAGAAAATTCATATTAGAAACAGCAAGAGAAGTATTTGCGGGAAAAGGCTTCAGAAGCGTTACAATGAAGGATATTGTGGAAGCTTGTGAAATCAGCAGAGGTGGATTGTATCTTTATTTCTCCAGCACCGAAGAAATCTTTTTAGAAGTTTTGGCTATGGAAGCACAGGAAACGGATGATGCGGTAGAGGCATCTTTGGAAAACGCATCTGCAGCGGAAGTGCTTGCTGTATTCCTGAAAGAGCAGAAACGTGAAATTCTGCGTGCTAAAAAGACTTTGATGGCAGCAACTTATGAATATTTATTTACGCAGCAGACTGCGAAAAAGGATAATTTCCTGAAAAAACAGTTTAATCAGGCTGTAAAAATGTTAGAGAAGCTTATTGATTTGGGAATTGCTAATCATGAATTTTATGATGTTGATGCCCGTATTGCAGCCAAAAATATTATGTATGTTCTGGAGGGATTGAAAATATCCGCATTAACGATGGGAGTGTCAGCAGAGACTGTTGATAAAGAGTTTCTTATCCTAATGCAGGGATTAGTTATAGAAGAGTAGCAGACAATGCTTCAGGTATGCCTGAGGCATTTTCGTGTTTATATGTGTAAGCAATGCAAAAGCATTTTTTGATGCTGAAGCGTTACAATAAATCAAAAATAGATGTCACGTAATTTAAGGAGGATGAAGTTTCATAATGGGAAACGTAAGACGTATCTATGTGGAAAAGAAAGCGCCTTTCGCAGTAAAGGCAAAAGAGCTGAATGAAGAGATTAAAAGTTATC
>SVFS01000045.1 GCA_015056725.1 Lachnospiraceae bacterium
CAACCTGTTCAATAGAAGTAGCCTTTACATTGATTTTTTCTTTGTATTCCTGCGCTGCTAAAATTTCGTCATTTCCTTTAATAACACCTTTATTGGAGAAATATTCCGGTCTTGCTGCAAGAACCATATTTTCTTTAATATCTCCGATAAGGACAAGACCGTTACCTTTTCTGTCTTCAGATACATATGCAAGTTTGTTCTTAATAGCATCTTTAACAGTATGCATCTTTACTTCTTTTCCGTGCATAAATACCTGACCGGAAATTTTCTGTCCATAACTATGGCCGAATACAGACATTGCAAACTCTGTACGACCAGCACCCATAAGTCCTGCAAGACCAACTACTTCACCTGCACGAACCTTAATATTTATATCCTTCAGCATTTGACGGCTTGCATCATCCGGATGGAACGCATTCCAGTTTTTAACTTCAAAAATCGTGTCTCCGATTTCAACGCCTTCTCTTACAGGATATCTGTTAGTAAGTTCACGACCAACCATGGACTTAATAATTCTATCTTCTGAGAAGTCATCTACATTTTTCTTAATCGTTTCGATTGTTTTACCATCTCGAATAACAGTAACCGAATCTGCTACATATTCAATTTCATTCAGCTTATGAGAAATAATGATACAAGTGATACCCTGAGATTTTAATTCTAACATAATATCTAAGAGGTTTTTACTTTCTTCATCATTAAGAGAAGCTGTAGGCTCATCGAGAATTAATAATTCTACTTTTTTAGCCATAGCTTTTGCAATTTCAATAAGCTGCTGTTTACCAACACCTAACGTATTAACCGGAACATTAACATCTTCATTTCCAAGACCAACTTTTTCGAGCATTTTTGTTGCACGCTGTCTTGTCTTTGTCCAGTCAATTACGCCTTTACATTTGAGCTGTTCATTCCCTAAAAAAACATTTTCCGCTACGGAAAGCAATGGGCTTAACGCCAATTCCTGATGAATAATTACGATACCTTTTTCTTCACTGTCTTTCAAATTATGAAACGCACATGTTTCACCTTTGTACACAACATCACCATCATATGTTCCATGAGGATATACGCCGGAGAGAACGTTCATAAGTGTAGATTTACCCGCACCATTTTCACCACAGATAGCGTGGATTTCGCCTCTTTCTACCTGCAGATTAACATCGTCAAGCGCCTTTACCCCAGAGAAAGCCTTGGTAATATGATTCATTTCCAAGATGTATTCTGACATACCTTTACTCCTTCTCTTCTATATTTGTTATTTCTTATAGAAAATAGGCGGCGGCATTACGCCGCCGCCGAAAATTTTTCTTAGATTCTGTCTTCTAAATATACTATTGAAGATTATTCAGCGAGCTGTTCTTCTGTATAGTAACCTGTGTCAACAAGAACTTCTTTGTAGTTGTTTACGTCAACTGCAACTGGTGTACAAAGGTAAGAAGGAACTACGATAACGTTGTTGTTGTATGTTGTTGTATCGTTGATTTCTGGTTCTGCACCTTCAAGAACTGCCTGTACCATTGTTACACATTTTTCAGCTAATACACGTGTATCTTTTGCGATAGACATTGTCTGTTTACCAGCGATGATGTTCTTTGTAGCCATAAGTTCAGCATCCTGACCTGTGATTAATGGCCAGTTAGCATCTGTATAACCAGCACCTTCAAGAGCTGATCTACAACCATAAGCTAATCCGTCGTAAGCTGTAGCAACGATATCAAGTTCTTCGTCACCATAGAAACCTGTAAGGATGTCTTCACATCTCTTCATAGCTGTCTGCTGATCCCATCTTAATGTACAGTTAGCATCGAAATCTAACTGACCAGATTTACATACAAGAGCACCGTTGTCAAGGTATGGCTGAATCTGTTCCATTAAACCTGCATATAACATATGAGCGTTGTTGTCGTCTGGGGAACCCATGAATAATTCGATTGTCTGTGGGTTAGCTGGATCAAGACCTGCATTGTCTACGATATATTTACCAATTGCTGTACCAACACCTTTGTTATCGAATGTTGCATAGTAAGAAACAGCGTCTGTATCCATAAGAAGTCTATCGTAAGCGATAACTGGGATACCAGCCTGCTGAGCCTGTTTTTCAACGTTTACTAAAGCTGTAGAGTCGATAGAAGCGATAACTAAGCAGTTAACGCCAGAAGCGATCATGTTTTCAATCTGAGAAACCTGAGCCTGAACGTCGTCTTCAGCGTACTGAAGGTCTACTTCGTAGCCAAGAGCTTCTAACTGTTTCTTCATGTTGTTACCATCGTTGATCCATCTTTCAGAAGACTGTGTAGGCATAGCTACACCAACTTTTTTGCCGTTAGCTTCTGCTGCTGGAGCTGCTTCTTCAGCTGCTGGAGCTTCTGCTTCAGCTTCTGCTGCTGGAGCTTCTGTAGTAGCTGCTGGAGCTGCTGCTTCTTCTTTTGCGCCACAACCTACTAATAAAGTTGCAACCATTGCAATACTAAGAATTGCACTTAAAACTTTCTTTTTCATTGTTAGTTTACCTCCCTGGTTTTTTGTTTTGAAAAAGTTGTATTTACAATCCGCCGAAACGGTATTGTACAATTTGGATAGACACGAACGCTTGTCTTTGTATGAAAGACATATGTATTTGTTGAATTTGTATACCTTTTTCGCATTTACGTATAAAAAATACACATAAAAAAGTTTCTCAAATTCATTTTTTGTGTCACTAGTGCTATATTATAGCAATGTATTCTATTTGTCAACCATTTTTGTTAAAATCATGTACATTTCGCCGAAGTTGTACATGTACAACTTGCCGTTAACATCATTACGTACTATAATCAATATTAGATTAAGATTCATTCTTATTCTGAAAGGAGGAATTCATTATGAAAAAGAAACTAATACTTCTGCTTTTGCTCCTATCCTGCTTTATGACATTGCAGGGATGTGGCAAAACGCAAGAAGAACCTAAAACCCACGCTGAAAAAGATGACCGTGACGAGAAAAACAATGAGGATGAGTCAAACTCTTCCAAAAAAGACAAAGATGACTCATCACACGAAAATAAGGATGCAAAGAATAAACTGCTTTCCTTACTTGGAAAAGCAGATTTATCTCCACTCCCTATCATCTGCTTTGAATCCGAAAATGTAACCTGGTACGATGATGATTCCACAACTCTTCTGTGTGAAGCAAATTATCAAAGCATTTATATAGAAGACACTGACTATTCTGCCCTTTCAGAAGCTCTGACTTCTTATTCCAGCGATATAAACGACGAGATTCTTGCTATGGCTGAAGAAAATGTTGATTATTGTTCTACAGACCCGGATTTCCGTAACCTGATAAACGAATATTCCTATTTATCCTTTGATTCAAGTTACATGCATACCCGCTTTGACCACAAGGTTCTTAGTCTCTGGCATACATACAGCGACTATCTCTTAGGTCCACACGGCAGTTATTCCTTTGATGGTATTACATTTGATGTGGCTACCGGCGAAAGAATTCTATTAGCTGATTTAATAAAAGATAATTATTCTGATTTTGAAAACTTTGCAAAAGAATATCTTCTGTCAGAGTTGCTTATCTGGGCCGGTGAAGATTACCTGGCTGAAGATGAACTTGCTTCCACATTGGACAGTTGTGAACTTGAGACTTATATTCCCTGGTATTTAAACGGAAGCGGTCTTGTATTTATTATTAACCCATACACTATCGGACCATATGCTATGGGCTCAACAGAGGTATGCATTCCGTATAGTCAACTCTTTCCATATATAAAAGAGGAATATCTCCCCAACGATGGTGCTTACATTGGCCAAATATTTGCAAACGTAGATTCCCGTTACGGCGGTTTCCCTACAGCTTCCGATTCGGAAGATCTTTCTGACGAAGTTGCTGCTACTAAAGCATTTCGTATTGACACAGACATTAACGGAGAATATGAAGGTGGTGTTTTATTATCTACTGCTACTTCCGAAGAGGTATTAACCGATTACGGTTATTTCCAATCTGCATATTTTGTCCGTAAAAGCGACGGGAAAGATTATCTGCTTACTTGCATAGACCAAATGTCCGGCGATTACGATACTACCTTATATCAGCTTGAAAACGGCTCTATAAACAAAATCACTTCTCTTCCGGGCAATCAGTTAACAAGCGGCACTGTTTTTGAAAATTCTTTCATGTGTACAAAATATTTTAATGTTCTTGGTACATATGATGCTAATATTACCTATTCCTGGAATGATGACAATTCCATGACATTACAAGATGACGTATTTCATTTCAACACTTATACCGGGGATTGGAGAACAATGACAACGTTACTACCTCTTCCGGTTACTATAAATGGAGAAGAAACAAGTCTTCCGATTGGTACTGTCATACAAATCACAGGTTATGACGGAGGCTCTACAGCATTTTTCAAAATTGTCGGCAGCAACGAAACCGGTGAAATCCATTTTGAAAAAGATGATTATATTCATCTGATTGACGGGGTTTCCGAATATGATTATTTTGATTTCCCACCATATGCCGGATAAAAAACCAATAACATCTACATTCAAAAAAGCAAGGTATTACATGCCTTGCTTTTTTAGATGAAATATTCCTATATTCTATTCTTCTATATTTTCTACTTCTTCGGGCACTTCCTCTTCAAGCTCTATATCATCATCCTCCGAAAAAGTAATTCGTTTTTTGGATGCATCTTCAACTTCTTCTGCGTCCTGTCCTGCTCCGGCATCCATTGCACCGTCAACATATTTTCCTGCCATTAATGCTCTTATCGAATGAATAATCAGTAAAATACCTATAATCGGAAACGCAATAGCTGCTGCCGTTAAAAATACTTTTTCAGCACCGGCAACACTTGCAAGTCCATCTTTTACCGAATAGCCTGCATATGCTACATATGCTCCTGCCGCAATACGTACAATCAACATAAATTTTGTCGGCAACTGTGCTGTTGGGATTTTTCCTCCTGTTTGATTTTGAACATTCATCTTTTCGTTTTCCATATGATATCCTCACTTCTTCTATTATAATAATTCAAAGAAAACTATCCGAGGTCATTTAGTTCCCGGATGCTGTCAGATCTTTTATTACTTCTCCTGCAATGATTAACCCCGCCACAGACGGCACAAACGCCACACTTCCGGGAAGTCTTTCTCCATTAGCACTTTTTACAGGCTCTTCCTTAGAATACACTACTTTGCACTTTTTGACACCTCTTTTTTTCAATTCATGTCGCATTACCTTAGCAAGCGGACACACAGATGTCTTATAGATGTCTGCCACTTCAAATCTTGTCGGGTCCAGTTTATTACCTGCTCCCATAGCACTGATAACAGGCACCTTCGCTTCTGCTGCCCGTACTATAATATCAATTTTAGCTGTTACCGTATCCACAGCATCCACTATATAATCATACCGGGTAAAATCAAAATCCGCTGCGTTCTCCGGAAGATAGAAGCATTTCTTCTTTTCCACCACAGCTTTCGGATTAATCGAAAGAATTCTCTCTTCCATCACATCCACTTTGGCTTTTCCAATCGTATCGATAGTTGCAATAATCTGCCTGTTCAAATTGGATGTACACACTTCATCATTATCAACAAGCACAAAGCTTCCGATACCGCTTCTTGCAAGAGCTTCTACAACATAGCCGCCTACACCGCCTATTCCAAATACAAGCACTTTTTTTGTCTGCAATGATGCTACTGCCTCTTTCCCCAGTAGCATTTCTGTCCGTGAAAACATTTCTGTCATTTAACTTAATTCCTTTTCATGTCTAAATACATCTGCTATTTCACTAATAATAATCTTTCTTTATTATTTATATCAAACATTTTGCTTTCCGACAATTCTCTACCCTGTCTCCGGGTTATTTTTTTATATTATTCTCGAAAAAATGAAAAGTGCAGAGACTTTCGGGGACGTACTCTGCACCTTTCTGGGTATATGCTTCTAAAATAGAAGATAGCAAAAATATAAACTATATGTCAGGAGAAAAATAATCCCCCAGCCTTTTCGTAATTCCTTATATTTCCGTATAGATAACAACAATAGCACACCTGCCCCTACTGCCACAAAACCGTCTATAAGGAATTTGTTTTCATATAGCACCGGCGTAATCACAGATGTTATTCCTACGATAAATAAAATATTAAATATATTACTTCCTATAATGTTTCCTATTGCGATGTCTGCATTTCCTTTTCTTGCTGCAATAACGGAAGTTACCAGTTCCGGAAGCGACGTACCGAATGCAACAATAGTAAGCCCGATAAATCTCTCACTCACTCCCATCTGCTGTGCAATTCTTGTCGCACAGTCAACTGTCAAGTCGCTTCCCCAGACGATCATTACCAGCCCTGCTAACACATACATAATCAAAGCCGGTGCCTTATGATTCGTTATTTCTTCCTCGTTTTCGTCACTCTTTTTTGTAAGTACAAATAAATAGCTCAAATAGATGATAAATAGTATAAGTAATATACTTCCTTCTGCTCTTGTTACATATTCATTTGTATATCCCATAAAAATGAGAACCAGCGTAATGCCTATCATATAGGGAATATCTATTTTTAAACAAGAGGGTTGCACTTTTAAGGGCATGATAAGTGCAGTAATTCCGAGTATAATCAATATGTTGAGAATATTACTTCCCACGATATTCCCTATAGTAATAGCAGCATTTCCTTTGAGTGCAGCATTTATACTAACTGCTGCCTCCGGTGCACTTGTTCCCATAGCCACAATAGTAAGACCTATTACCAGCTGTGGTATTTTCATTTTTTGTGCAATACCGCCTGCACCTTCAACAAACCAGTCTGCACCTTTTACAAGTAAGCCAAATCCAAGTAACAATCCTAAAGCATTGATAAGAATCATTTTACCTCCCTGTGCTTCCAATTAATCAAATAATGAAATTCCATATTTGGCTTTTCTATAAAATTTACTTCCCATTGTTGTAAATAAAGTCACAACAATATATGCACAGGATGCAAATCCTATCACTGCTTCAATAACAAAAATTAACATTAAAATGATATTCATAATTTTATTCCTCCTCCATGACTCTTACTGCTTTTTACCGTTTTTATGCTCATACCAAGCACTCCAGCCACCTAAAAAAAGTAAGAGTGCCATAACACCAACTACGATTACATTTGCTATGATATTTGCCATGATAATTCCTCCATTTTTCCATATATTAAGTTTTTGGGTTGCAAAACAAACCTATATCGTTCTATAGGCTTTGTCAGTACTTTGTATTAAGGAAAAATGGAATTATTTCTCGCCATCCTGGCTGTGAATAAAATTAAGAATTGCTATATGATCAAAGCACTTTACGAAAAGCAACCTGCTTTCCTGACGAATATGCTTTTCTCCTCCTGCAGGCATATAAGCTTCCTCATTACCTGCCAGAAATTCTTTTACTTCATATCGTCTTGTGCTTCTTCTCACATTTGTTTTTACAGACGATGTCTCCTGTCTCTGAATCGTTTCCGGACAGGATATATCTACATTTTCAATTGTTGAAGACATATTTTCCAAAGTCGCAGCATTATGTACACTCTGAATACATGCAAAAGAAGAATCTGTCTCCATAACATGGAAACACATCCCCAGCACCAGTATCATAACCGAAAAAATACTTATGAACTTTTTAAGTCTTTCTGCGTATATCTTTTTCATAAGCCACAACCTTAATTTATGCTTTCTATATTGTAATCAGAAACGGATAAAAAGCCAACTAAGATACGGTTAAGAAAGAAAAAAAGCGCCAAAGCATATGCTTTAACACTTTCTAGGGTTGGGCTGTTAAATATTCTTTTACAGTCAGCAGCTCGTACGGGAATCGAACCCGTGATTCCGCCGTGAGAGGGCGGCGTCTTGACCTCTTGACCAACGAGCCATTTCATAACACTTGGTTATTTTATACTATCTATATAAGAAATGCAAGCAATTTTCATAAATCGCCTGCATTTCTTATTTTATTTATACTACGCTTTTAGATACCTACTGCCATAGGCATAAACATACATTCCAGTAATTCATTAATAACTGCCTTTACTGTTGTGATTTCATGAATTTCACCAACATCTGCACCACAAAATACAAGTCCGTTTTCCACATCTCCCTGTACTGCATCAATCAGAGCCTTTGTAATACAATATGGAATCTGTGCAGGATTACAATTCTTAATACAACGATAGCATTTACTGATTGGAAGCTTCTCTTCCAGTGTCTTTTTTACAAAGCTATTATTAAGTGCTCTTCCAGGCATTCCTACAGGGCTCTTAATAATCCGTACATCTTCTGCCGAAGCTTTTACGTACGCCTGCTTATATGCAGGACTTGCATCACATTCTTTTGTTGCAACAAATCTTGTAGCCACCTGAACTCCATCTGCTCCCAATGCAAAAACATGATTGACATCTGCACTTGTGGAAATGCCTCCACCTACAAATACCGGAATATAAGTACGATGCTCTCTGCCTACCTGACGAACATATTTTACAACTTCTCTGATTTCCGCATCATAATTCAGTGCATCGACATCTTCTAACTGTTCCGGCTTAAAGCCAAGATGTCCTCCCGCTTTCGGACCCTCTACTACAAAGAAATCCGGCAAACGATTATATTTCTTTGTCCACATACGCACGATTAATTCTGCTGCTTTCTTTCCTGAAACAATCGGTGCGATGGCTGCATTTGTTCCTTCTACAAGCTCCGGTAAATCTGTCGGAAGACCCGCTCCGCAGATAATTACATCCGCCCCTGCTTTTGCTGCCGTCATAACATGCTCCCTATAATGCTGAAGCGCATGCATAACATTTACTCCTACCAGACCATTTCCATTTGCAATCTTTTTTGCACGTTTAATATGCATTTCAATTGCCTGTAAATTAGTCTGTTCAACATTTGTATCAAATCCCGGTAAATCATATCCTATCTGAGCTGTTGATATGATACCGATGCCACCCTCTTTTGCTACTGCACCGGCTAAAGAACTGCGGCTGACACCGACTCCCATGCCGCCCTGAATCATTGGTAATACCGGTTTGTTGTTTCTAATTTTTACAAATCTCATAAAACTCCTCTCATAGTGCACACAACACAATCACATTTCGTTGTTATCAACAAAAGATTTTATTGTTTTGCAAAACCTTACATGTAGTATTGATTACTACTTGAGATTTATTCTATCACTACATCCAGAAAATAGCAACCCTAAATATCAAAAAAACCGGATTGCTGATTCAATCCGGTTTTCTTACTATTCAAAAAGTTCATCCAACGCATTTTTTACGGTTTCATATTCTTTTATAACACGCGGAAGCAATAATTTTGCAGACGCCATGTCTTCCGAACGAAGTGCTTCTGTAATATCCACACTGGCTTCTGACAATTCCTGAAAGGACATGTTTCCGACTACTCCTTTTAAGGTATGTGCAGCCAGAAAAGCTTCTTTCACCTTTTCTTCGCTCATTGCCTTAAGCAAAGTTTCATAGCTCTTATCCTGTAAATACATTTTTAAGAATTTGCAAATTCTGTCATCTGTCCTCATTCTGGCAATAATCGCCACATAATTTCCGCCAATTCTGTCGTAAAAATCTTTTACAGTCACGTTCTACCCTCCCCACACACAATTTTTCGGGTTCACTAACCATCTATTTATTCCTCTGATGTCTGACATTCATCCTGTATGATATATGGTTTAAAACACTTATTTATAATACTACAATTTGTTACAACAATCAAACCCGGAACAACTAAAATTAACGGTAAAAATAAATCTGTCGCAAGAATAATCAGTACATTCAATATAATCATCAAAAAACTCCAGCCGAGTTTTTGAATTGCAAGCATAAAAGAAAATTTAATATATCCTTTTATCGTATTATGGAACTGTGCAATTGCTGCAAACAAATAATGCATTGTCATAATATACATCCATCCGATTACCAGCATCAAAATGAACATAATCTTATACAGGGAGTCCTCTTTCCCTGCATAAAATCTGATATTAAACACCCAAAGCACCCCAAATGCCATCGTTAACACGCCAAGAATACATCCCGGTTTCAGGTTCTGCTTAAACGCATGAAAAAACTGCTTGGTTACATAACCTTCTTCATTTTTGACAAGCTTCAAACCAACATAATACAACGCTGATGTGGATGCTCCAAATGTTACAATCGGTATGGAACATATAAACCACAAAACACTAATCACCAAAACATCCCATGTTTTTCCGATAAAATTCCACACAGGATTATCTAATGAAAAAAATCGATTCATCTTTACTCTCCTACATAATATCAAATAAACTAATCTGATTGCTTTCAGGGATATCTCCCAAAATTCCAAGGTCCGCCATCAAATCCACAATTGTCTTGCTGGCTTTTGTCCTTGTTCTGAAATCATCCTTTGACAAAAACGGGCCATGCTTAGCCGCTTCCTGTATCTGGTCTGCCGCTTTTTCTCCCAAACCGTCAATACTGTTAAAGGACGGCATAATCTTTCCATCGATAATCTGGAACAGTCTTCCCTTTGCCCGATATACATCAATGGGCATGAATTCAAAGCCTCGCGCATACATCTCCTGTACGATTTTCATATCACGCATCGTATCCTGTTCTTTTTTGCTTAATGTATCCGAACGCTTTTTATAATCCCTTATCACATTTTCCAGATGTTCTTTTCCCTGACACATGATTTCATACGAAAAGGCTGACGCTCTGATTGTAAAAAAGGCTGTATAGTATGCTAAGGGATAATATACCTTACAATACGCAATTCGCCATGCCATCATAACATATGCTGCCGCATGTGCCTTCGGGAACATGTATTTAATCTTTTTACAGGACCAGATATACCACTCCGGAACATCCTTTTCGCGCATTGCTTTTTCCCAGTCTTCCGTAAGTCCTTTTCCTTTACGTACACTCTCCATAATCTTAAATGCAAGTGCCGGCTCTACCCCTTTATAAATCAGGTAAACCATAATATCGTCACGACAACAGATTGCCGTAGAAATCGTAGCATCTCCATCCTCGATTAATTTCTGTGCATTTCCAAGCCATACGTCCGTTCCATGTCCAAGACCGGAGATTCGAATCAGATCCGAAAACTGCTTCGGCTGTGTATCTAATAACATCTGGATAACGAAATCCGTACCAAATTCCGGTATTCCCAAAGAGCCCACAGGGCATCCCATAAGCTCATCACTGGTTACACCAAGCGCCTCCGGTGATGTAAATAACGACATTACTCCTTTATCATCCAATGGGATTTTGGTCGGGTCAAGTCCTGTTAAATCCTGAAGCATACGAATCATCGTCGGATCGTCGTGTCCGAGAATATCAAGCTTTAATAAGTTATGGTCAATGGAATGATAATCGAAGTGCGTCGTAATAATATCTGTCTTCATATCATTCGCCGGTCTCTGTACAGGAGTAAACGAATTGATATCTTCTCCTACCGGAAGTACTACGATACCTCCGGGATGCTGTCCCGTACTTCTGCGCACGCCTGTACATCCCTGCACAATTCTGTCAATCTCACATGTGCGCTTATGCTGGTTTCTCTCTTCATAATACTTCTTTACAAAACCAAAGGCCGTTTTATCTGCAAGCGAAGCAATCGTTCCGGCTCTGTATGTCTGTCCTGCACCAAAAATAACTTCCGTATATTTATGTGCCTTACTCTGATATTCCCCTGAAAAGTTCAAATCAATATCCGGCTCTTTATCTCCCAGGAAGCCCAAAAAGGTTTCAAACGGAATATCAAATCCGTCTTTCACAAGAGGCTTGCCGCAGACAGGACAGTCTCTGTCCGGCATATCACAGCCTGCACCACCCCCGTACTGCTTTACTTCAGGCGAATCAAAATCATAGAAGAAGCAATGTGGACATCGATAATGCGGACTTAGGGAATTTACCTCCGTAATACCTGCCATAAATGCAACGAAAGAAGAACCTACCGATCCTCTTGAACCTACTAAATATCCGTCCTCCACAGATTTCCATACCAGCTTCTGCGCAATAATATACATTACCGCAAAGCCATTGTTAATAATGGAATTCAACTCCTTCTTCAGTCGTTCCTCTACGATTTCAGGAAGATTTTCACCATATAATTCATGTGCTTTATCATAGCAGATTTTGGTTAATGTCTTATCACTGTCCGGAATGACCGGAGGACATTTATCCGGTCTTACCGGAGACATAGCATCTACCATATCTGCGATAAGATTTGTATTTGTAATAACAATCTCTTCTGCCTTTTCGCTTCCGAGATATTCAAATTCTGCCAACATTTCTTCTGTCGTACGAAGATATAATGGTGCCTGATCATCCGCATCCGAAAAGCCTTTTCCTGCCATTATGATACGTCTGTACACTTCATCTTCCGGGTCCAGAAAATGTACGTCGCAGGTCGCTACTACGGGTTTATTAAACTCCTCCCCAAGTTCAACGATTCTGCGATTAATCTTCTGAATATCTTCTTCCGACTTAATATTTGGATGTCTGTCCGATAAAATCATAAACTTATTATTGCCAACCGGCTGGATTTCTAAATAATCATAAAACCGTACCAATCTGGAAATCTCTGCCTCTGATTTTTCATCCAGTAATGCCTTGTATAACTCTCCTGCTTCACATGCACTGCCTACCAAAAGACCTTCTCGGTATTCTTCCAAAAGCGTCTTTGGAATACGTGGTCTCTGACTATAAAAATCAATATGGGACTTGGAAATCAGTGTGTAGAGATTTGTACGTCCCACATTGTTTTTCGCAAGAATAATTACGTGGCTGGTTGGCATACGCCTAATAATATCGGGATTTGTTTTACTGTCCTTCAAAAGCTCTTTTAACGTTTTAATTCCACGTTCTTCGAGCATTTCAATAAAACGGGTAAAGATTTCTGCCGTACACTCAGCATCATCTACTGCCCTGTGATGATTTTCCAAGGATATTTTTAACGTTTTCGCTACCGCATCCAATGTATGCTTTGCCTGCTCTGTTAAGAGCAGTCTGGCAATGCCCATTGTGTCCACGTATGTAAACTCTTTTTTAATCTGCAGTTTTTCTGCTTTTTCTTTTATAAAGCTCATATCAAATTCGGCATTATGAGCAACTAAAACACAGTCTCCGCAGAATTCCAAAAATTCCGGTAAGACTACATCTATGATATCCGCATCTGCCACCATATCATCTCTGATACCGGTAAGCTGCTCAATCCGAAACGGAATCGGCATCTGCGGATTAACAAATCTGGAAAACCGATCCACAATAACACCGTTTTCCACTTTCACGGCGCCAATTTCAATAATATGCTCTTTTATCGGTGAGAAGCCTGTTGTTTCGATATCAAACACTACAAAGCTGTCGCGCAATGTCTGTCCTTTATCTCCGACAACGATGGTTTTTAAGTCATCCACCAAATATCCTTCTACACCATATATCACTTTAAAGAAGTTGAACTTATCCGGTTTTTCCCCCGCTGCCTTTTTCTTATCCAGTTCTTTATACCAATGCTTCTCCCATGCATGATTTGCATCCGGGAAAGCTTGTACGACACCATGATCCGTAATAGCAATTGCCGGCATTCCCCATTTGTACGCACGGTTTACAATGTCTTTTACATCGGATACACCATCCATATCACTCATCTTAGTATGGCAGTGAAGTTCCACACGTTTTCTGACACTATTATCCATTCGTGGTGTCGTAAAATCAGGGATTTTCTTAATCGAAGAAACTGAACCGATTGTTAACTCATGATCAAATTTGTCGGTATCTACAATTCCTTTTATCTTTACAAAAGGACCATCCTTTAATATCCCTTTGATTTCTCCGATCTGCTCTGTCCTTACGAAAAACTTGACTTTGATAGAATCGGTATAATCCGTTATCGAAAGCATTACAATCGTCTTTTCAATCTTCGGAATTTCCTTTTCATCATACAGCATAATCTTACCGCGTATGACAACCTCACCGATTTCTCCCGCTATATCTGAAATAGACATCGCCTCTTCGTCTGTATCCGTTCCGTAAATCACATCCGGATTGTCCGAACGCTTCAGCGGACGATAATTCTTTTCCGCCGTTTTCTTCTCCGCAGCACCTTTTTCGTCAGACTTCTTCTCCGCGGATTTCTGTGTTTCTGTCTTTTCTTCTTTTACTTTACCTGTATCAGCAGAAAGCACTTCCTGTTCTGCTGCCGTTTCTTCTCCTCTATGAAGCTTGGCTACAATTTCAGCCACCTGATTGTCTACCTTCTGGTAAACCTCTTTCATACGTTCATTCTGCTTCTTCTCTTTATAAGCAACTTCCATGTGGACAGAAAAGCCACAGCGTTCATTCAATATTTTGATCAGAATATCTACGATTTCCTCTGCTTTTCCTTTTGCAAGTACCGTATCCTCCAATACAAGTCTAACCACATTTTCTTCCGGATATTGAACATCTGCCTTTTTCAAAATACTGTATTCCACAGGCGAATAGGCTCTGATTTCCTCGTATATCCATTTACCATATACCTGCATCAGCTTCTCTGGATTATATTGCGAAGAAAGCACGAATTTTTCGTATATTTTGACCTTCGTTCCTGTTTTTGCCAGTAGCTGCTTTTCAATTTCTTCTTCCAAAAACCATATTTTGTTTTTTTCCACCAGTCTGTTACAAGTCAGATATATGCGCAAAAAGTCCTTGCTTGGAGACATAGAAAGTCTTTCTACCTCTACCTGTTCCAATAGGCTCTTTAGTTCTGCTTTAAGCTGTAACGTTGGAAATACTTCCAAAAATGGTTTCATCTATCTATTTTCCCCAGTTGAGTAACTCCTGACGTAATGTTTCCAGCAATTCCTCTTCCGGAACCTTTCGTATAATTTCGCCTTTTTTAATCAAAAGACCTTCGCCAATACCGCCTGCAATTCCAATATCCGCTTCACGCGCTTCTCCGGGACCGTTTACCACACATCCCATTACTGCCACTTTAATATCCAGCGGAATATCAGCCACCATCTTTTCTACCTGACCTGCAAGCTTAATCAGATCTATTTTTGTTCTTCCACAGGTCGGACAAGAAACAACTTCTATACCGCCCTTACGAAGTCCAAGTGTACGAAGAATCAATTTCGCAGAATAGATTTCTTCCACCGGGTCCCCCGTTAATGACACACGGATAGTATCTCCGATTCCCTGATTCAGAATAAGTCCCAAACCAATCGAAGATTTAATATTGCCACTGTTTACCGTACCTGATTCTGTAATGCCGACATGCAGCGGATATGGTGTTTTTCCTGCCAGTAACTCATGCGCACGTACACACATCATAACATCCGAAGATTTGATACTAATCACCAGATTATCATATCCCATCTCTTCAATCATCCGTACCTTGTCTAAAGCACTTTCCACAATTCCTTCCGCTGTAACACCATGATATTTTTCTACAAGTTCCTTTTCCAAAGAACCGCTGTTTACACCCACACGAATCGGAATATTACGTTCCTTGGCTACCTGTACCACAGCTTCCACACGCTCTCTGGACCCGATATTTCCCGGATTAATACGAATTTTATCTGCTCCGTTTTCCATTGCCAGAATTGCCATCTTATAATCAAAATGGATATCTGCCACAAGTGGTATATGTATCTGCTTCTTTATCTCTCTAATTGCTTCTGCCGCTTCTTTATTCGGCACAGTGCAACGTACAATTTCACAGCCGGCTTTTTCCAGACGCAAAATCTGTTCTACCGTTGCTTCTACATTCTCTGTCGGTGTATTTGTCATGGACTGAATCGCAACCGGATTACCTCCACCGATTTTCACATTTCCAATTTGTATAATTTTTGTCTGCTCTCTATATGTCATAATACATCTCCTTATCCTTATCTATTATATAGCCTTACCATGCTTTTTCCAAGAATGGATTTTGATATATTTCATCAAGTCCATATAAACCATATCACAACAGAAAGTATCAGAAGCCTCATCACATACCCTGCCCGTTCTGCCAGCAATCTGTTCTTTTCCCGCTTTTCATATGTCAGCAAATCGCTTATTAAGCTCTGTACCGTCCTATATCTGTCCTCCGGCAAAGGCTGTGTACATTTCCTGATTATTCTTTCCAGCTCTTCTGATTGATAAATACAGTGCTGCCACAATACTTCACATACTTTTCCGAAGGAATATATATCACTTCTTTGGTCAATAGCCCTTCCCTCCCATTGCTCCGGCGCCGAAAAGCCTCTTGTTCCTACACGTTTTCCATCTGTATAGCAGTCTTTATCAAGACATACAACCGTACCAAAATCAATCAATGCCAGTTCACCGCTTTTTCGCACAATGATATTTTCCGGTTTTAAATCCCGATACAAAGCCGGATAGGGGCCATCATGCAGATAACACAAAAATTCTGTTATCGAAACTGCCCACTTTTTCATCATCTGCTCGGAAATTTTACAATGCTTTTTCAAATACACTGCCAAGTTATCGCCTTCTACATATTCCATTACAATGATTCCTGTCCCATCCTGCATCAGCCACGCATCATAGATTACAGGAAGGAATGCAATCTCTGCTTTTTTTAACACTTCTATCTCTCTATCAAAAAAATGAATTTCTGCATCCATTATCATTTTTAATGCCAGCCTTCTATTCAAAAAACGATCCCTGACAAGGTAGACACATCCATTCCCTCCCTCTCCTAATTTTTGCAGTATTTCATACCGTGCCAATTCATCCCTGTATATTATTGCTTCCATTTCTTTTCCTCTCTAAATAAACTACTACTGCTGTCTGGTCATCAATGCTTCCCCGCTGTCGTGCTTCCCACGCCAATCTGTCAAGCCGCTTTCTCAGCTTTCTTTCCGTAAACGGTTTTGCAGTGTCAAAAACTGCCAAAAGCTCTTCTTCCAAAAACGCCTTATAGATACCATCGGAACAAACTAAAATCCCCTGCCCTTTTTTTAGTTTCCCTTTTTCGATACAGACACCTCTCCACGGAAAGCTCCCGATACATTTCGATAGTACATTATGCTTATAAATGTCATCCTTTGTAATGCACCGTCCCTTTTTTCCAACGATATAAGCCCTGCTGTCCCCTACGTGAAATAGAAAAAACCTTCTTTTTATAACAAGTACAAGTGTCATAGTTGTTCCCAGCTTTATATTGTTATGTAAACCATGCTGTGTCAATGTTACATGACATTCATATAACGCTCTGACACATGGACGAATCAACCTTTTTGTCTTTGCTTTTGCTATCCGGCTTTTTATACAGCCGGCTACCCTTTCATAAAACCAGGCTTTCATATAATCGGTTACAAACCGGCTCGCATATTCGCCTTCCTGCAATCCGCCAATCCCGTCGCACACAAGAAGTAATGCACCCTCTGTTTTCCCTTTCTCAATTACTTCCAGTGCATACGAATCCTGACAAACGGCATTTACTATCCCCTTTGCATAATACGAAGCTGCAATCATGTTCCTCCTTCTGCAATATTCAGTTTTTCATTGGAAAATAAAGATTTAAAAGATATTAAGAATAAAAGATGTTTTTATTGTAGTCTTTTCCATGTCTCATTTCAAGATACTTTTCGTAGGAATTTCATCAAAAAAACGCTCCTTTGTCATTAGATATTTTTTCTAACTTCAAAGGAGCTGTTTATAATCTTTTATCGTAAATATATTACTTTAAAATATTGACAATATCATTGTACATAATGAAAATCATCAAACCAACAAACAGTATCATTCCTGCAAAATGTACCATGCCTTCTTTTTCAGGCGGTACCGGTTTCCCTCTGACAATTTCTAACAGAATAAATACAAGTCTTCCTCCGTCAAGTGCCGGTAATGGTAATAAATTCATAACTCCGAGATTAATGGATAGTATCAAAATAAAATCAAGCATCGTAATTACCACTGCCGGAAGTCCGTAATCCTTAACCTCATCATAGGTTTCGCCCACGTAATTGGCTATTCCCACCGGACCGGAAACATCATTTCTTGATAAGTTTCCTGTTACAAGCATTTGCAAGCTCTTTATCGTATTTTCAAGCACAAAGGTCGTTTCATAATATCCATATTTTAAGACATCAAGCCCTTTGCACTTTACATATTCGCCGCCGCCAATCAAGCCGATATAGTAACGGTTATCTTCCTCGCTGAATTTTGGCGAAATCACAACCGTCTTTTCTGCATTGTCGCGCTCTATTGTAATTGTCATATCATGACCTTTCGTATTCATGGACGATATCAGACTTACTTCACGATATACATGAACACTATCGCCATTAATGGAAGTAATTACATCTCCCGCCAAAAGTCCTGCTTCTTCTGCTGCCGAATCTTCCATAATCTGTTGGATAACAGGCATATCAATTCCATTATATCCGACAACAATTAGTGCAATTAAAAATCCCAATATTAAATTAAAAAACGGACCTGCAAAAATAGTAGAAAATCTTGCCCAGACACTTGCTTGAATAAAGGAACCGCCTTTTGCATCTTCCAATATATCATCCGGCTTAGCAACGTCTGCTTTTTCAGTCTCTTCTTCTTTGATATTTAACCCATCTTCTCCTTCAAACATACATGCTCCGCCAA
>SVFS01000046.1 GCA_015056725.1 Lachnospiraceae bacterium
TGATTTTTTCCAGTCTCGCAAAGGCATAATTTTTCTTCGCCTTTGTAATCTTTACTTCTGCCACATCTCCCGGCAAAGCATCTTTGACAAAAAGGGGAAAGCCATCTACTTTCCCGATGCCTTCCCCGCCTTCTCCGATATCTTCTATTGTTACTGTAAATATCTGATTTTTCTGAAACATATATGTCCCCTACACTTCCGTCGCAATAATATTAGACTCCAGCAATCTGTTATATCCCATCCAGCCTTTTTCGGTCGTGCTTTCCAAGATCTCCGTAAAGGTCTGTAATTTTGCATCTGTATTATCTGCAAAGTTCAGCGCAACCGCTTCCATAATGGCAGGTTTCTTTGGCGAACCAAATTCCAGCTCTCCGTGATGGGATAAGATACAGTGCTTAAGCTGGGAAGCAAGTTTTACCGGAAATCCATCGATTTCGCGAATCACATCTCCAACCATCTCTGTTCCCATCACGATATGACCTAAGAAATTGCCATCATCCGTATAGTCATTTAACGGGAATGCAGACAGTTCCTTTGTCTTACCAATGTCATGGCAAAGAGCCGCTGTAATCAGCAGATCTTTATTTAACTTTTCATATCGTGTGCAATAGTAATCACACATCTTTGTTACGCTTAAGGTATGCTCTAACAGTCCGCCGATAAACCCATGATGAACACTCTTCGCTGCAGAAGATTCCTTAAAAGCTTTCTGGAAAGCTGCATTTTCAAGAAACAGCTTTTCACACATTGTTCTTAAATAGGTATTTCCGATACCTTTTATGTAAGCAGTTACTTCCGCAAACATTTCATCGATATCTTTGCTGCTTACCGGCAAATAATTTCTTGCATCATAATCTCCCGGCTGGGCTACTCTTGTACGCTTTACGTTAATCTGCAAAGCACCGTTAAAGCTTGTCACATCACCATATACTTCTACATAATCCATTGCATCAAAATCCGCAATTCCCATGCTGTTGGGGTCCCAGATTTTTGCCTCAATGGTTCCTGTCTTATCCTGCAAAGTGGCTGTTTCATACGGCTTTCCGTTTTTTGTTACCGCTGAGATTTTGTGTTTACAAAGGTAAATATCAAACACTCTGTCTCCGTCTCTATAATCCTTGATAAATTTCATATTAATATCCTCATTCTTTATCTTTATCGGTTTTCCGACTACATATTTCCAACCAAAATACTACTTCTGCTCACCAAGCGTCACATCCATCGTCATTTCCTGGTAATCCTTCTGGCTTTGTCTTGCAATCGTAAGCTTTAAGGTCTGTCCTATTTTCGCTTTCATCAGATAGTTGATAAATTCACCCTGGCTGACTACGTCTGTATCATCCACCTTGATAATGATATCTCCACTCTGAATACCTGCTTTCATTGCCGGAGAACCCATGATAATACCTGATACGTATGCTCCGTATGGCATATTATACTGGGAACGGATTGCATTGCTGATATCGCTGCCTTTGATACCGAGATAAATCATTCCTTCATTATTTGACAAACGTTCTATCGTTCTCTTTAATTCAGAAATTCCTATTGCACAAAGCTGGTTCGGCATTTCTGTATTTGCTGCATCTGTATAAATCATACCAATGATTTCGCCTTCCATATTCAGAAGTACACCACTGGCATTTTTGCTCCCGTAAATATCTGTCGTGATCAATTTATAATTTGAATCCAACATATCCAATGTGGTTCCCTGAGAAGTAACCGTACCATAGCAAACAGAGCCATTTGTTCCGATAGGAGAGCCAATTGCTATAATCGGTTTCCCTACAGCATGCTTGCCTGCCGAGCTACCTAACTTCGCATAACGCACCGTTCGCTTCAGTGCATCGCTCATCTCTGAAATCGGTACTGCAAGCACTGCAAGCCCTGTATTTTTATCAATTCCTTTAATCGTTGCATTTTGTGTTTCATTATTCGGAAAAGATACGGTAATGACTTCAGCATCTTCTATGTTGGTCGAATCTGCTAGAATAAGTAACTCGATACCGTTATCTGCCACCATTACGCCTGATGTGACCCCCATATCCTTCAAGCTGTTATTAATCCAGCTTCCGTTTGGATCTACAGAAGTAATTGTTACCATAGTTCTTTCAGCTTCTGCGCGTAAAACCCCCAATTCACGATATATACTTTCGTAATAATCTATCGCCACTTCTCCCGTAAAATCATCTAAAAATTTATCTACCGTAACGATTTCTTCTAAGTTGGGCACTACGGTTTCCGGATTTTCTTCCATCGGCTGTTCCCCTGCCATTTCACCGGTTCCGATTACTTCCGTTCCCTGTTCGTTTCCTTCCGGAGTTTCTTCTTCATTCAAGCCCAATTGCTCTGTATTTTCCTGCCTGATAATCTGTAGCTCTTTATCGTCTACTACCATATCCTCAGGTTTTACTTCCTGCTCTTCTTCCGGGAATGTAATAATCTGCGGTTCTTCTTTTGGATATAACATCTCTCCGATAACCGGTTCCAGAAAGGCAAAAGTCACACAGGCAACAATACCAAATACAACAGCTAATACCACAGTTATAATCGTTCTGCGAATCAGTTTCTTTTTATTTACAGGCCGTTCCTTTATTTTTTCCTGTATATACTGTATTTCAGACGCTCTTTCTTTGTCTAAATCCGCTTGTTCTCTCTCCATTTTATATTCTTCCATAAGAATCTCCATTTATCTGTAAAGCTCATTTTTTCCACAAATCTTATTGTTTCAGTATAGACGATAATGTCCCTTTTTTCAATCCGCCAAAAAAATAGTATTTCGGGTAAGAATGTGTTATGATAATGAGGAGTATGTAATAAACTCACCCTAGTAATTATTGGAGATATTATGAACGATAAAGCACTACGAATATTGGAATTTCATAAGATTATAGATATGCTTACAGAACATGCCACTTCCGAGCCGGGTCGTGCCATGTGTAAGTCACTACGTCCATCTGTTATCCTCTCTACTATTGAGCAAAGCCAGATGGAAACAGAACACGCCTTACAACGCATTTTAAAAAAAGGCAGTACTAATTTTGGCAACAACAAGCCTCTCGGTATGAGTATTAAAAGCTTAGATGTCGGAAGTGTTTTATCCATTTCCGAACTTTTAAAAATAGCGATGCTTCTGGAAAATGTTGCCCGTGTTAAAGCTTACGGACGCGATGATAAAGCCTCTGAAAACGGTCAGTATGATTCTCTTGCCGAATATTTTAACGGTCTTGAACCACTAACACCGCTTTCTGCGGAAATCCGTCGCTGCATTATTTCAGAGGAAGAAATAGCCGATGATGCCAGCAGCAATTTAAAAAGGATCCGTCGCGAAATCGGACATACACATGACAAAATTCACAGTCAGTTAAACAGTATGGTAAACGGCAGCTATCGTACTTACTTACAGGACGCTGTTGTTACACAGCGAAATAACCGCTATTGTATCCCTGTCAAATCAGAATATAAAGCACAGATTCCCGGTATGGTACATGACCAATCTTCTTCGGGAAGCACCTTTTTCATTGAGCCTGCTGCCATCGTATCCTTAAACAACAAACTAAAGGAATTAGCGGCTGAAGAAAAGGACGAAATAGAAGTAATTCTCGCAGGACTTAGTGCCGCAACAGCCGAACACGCTGCCAGCATTATGGAAAACAGCCGGCTGATGACATTACTCGACTTCATTTTTGCAAAGGCAAGTCTCGCCCTCGAGATGAAAGCATCCCGTCCTATCTTTAACGAAGAACATTATATTAATATCCGGAAAGGTCGCCATCCACTGATTGACAAAAAGCAGGTTGTTCCGATTGATATTCATTTAGGGAAAGATTTTGATCTGCTTGTTATCACAGGGCCTAATACAGGTGGTAAAACTGTATCCCTCAAAACCGTCGGATTATTTACTTTGATGGGACAATCGGGATTACAGATTCCGGCAATGGACCGTTCCGAATTATCCGTTTTCCGAGAAGTACACGCCGACATCGGTGACGAGCAAAGTATTGAGCAAAGCTTATCTACCTTTTCCTCTCATATGACAAATATTGTTCAGATTCTGAAAAGTGCAGATGAACATTCCTTATGTCTGTTCGACGAATTAGGTGCAGGAACAGATCCCACAGAAGGAGCTGCTCTTGCTATTGCCATTTTGGACTCCTTACACGGAAAAGGGATTCGAACTATGGCAACAACACATTACAGCGAACTAAAAGTATATGCACTTTCTACTTCTTTTGTAGAAAATGCCTGTTGTGAATTTGATGTGGAAACACTTCGTCCGACATACCGTCTTTTAATCGGTATTCCGGGCAAAAGTAATGCCTTCGCGATTTCACAAAAGCTTGGGCTTCCAAACTACATTATCGATGCTGCTAAAGTCCAAATCAGCGAGGAAAAGGAAAGCTTTGAGGATTTGATTACCGATTTGGAAAAAAGCAAGCTGACTATCGAAAAAGAAGAAGCAGAAATCAAAGCTTATAAACGCGAAATTGAAAATTTGAAATCCCAGCTTGAATCCAAGCAGGAGAAATTAGATGCTTCCAGAGAAAAGATATTACGTCAGGCAAATGAAGAAGCCCGTAACATTTTACAGGAAGCCAAAAATGTAGCCGACGAAACAATACGTGTTTTCCAAAAAGCCGGTCCCGGCGCTTCCATGAAGGATTTGGAAAAATCCAGACAGGACCTTCGCCAGAAAATTGATGACAAGAACAGCAAAATTTCTGTCGGAAGTATGGCAAAGGCCAAAACAATTGCCCCTTCCGGTGTGAAAGCTTCTGATATCAAGCTTGGTGACGCAGTAAAAATTGTTTCCATGAATTTAAAAGGAACTGTCTGCTCAAAACCGGATGGCAAAGGCAACTTATTTGTACAATGCGGCATCATTAAAACAAAGACAAATTTAAAGGATTTAATACTGGTGCAGGAGGATACGATTTCCGGACCGGCAGGAATTCCTTTGAAAAAAAGCAATACCGGTAAAATCAAAATGCAAAAATCCTTATCGATTTCTGCAGAAATCAACCTTCTCGGCTTAACTGCCGATGAAGCTCTCTCCAGATTAGACAAATATCTGGATGATGCATACCTTGCACATTTGCCAAGTGTTCGGATTGTTCACGGGAAAGGAACCGGTGTCCTCAGAAATGCTGTACAAAGCCATCTTAAACGTATCAAATATGTAGAAAGCTACCGTCTTGGTGACTTTGGCGAAGGCGATTCCGGTGTTACCATTGCCGTTTTCAAGCAGTAATTAAACAGGAGATTACTATGGGTCTTAAACAAAAAATTTTAATTGTAGATGATGATAACAATATTGCTGAATTGATTTCTCTGTATCTTGTAAAAGAATGCTTTGAAACACTTATTGTAAATGATGGTGAGTCCGCACTTGCCGCTGTGGAATCCTTTCAGCCTAATCTGATGCTTTTAGACATCATGCTTCCGGGCATAGATGGATATCAGGTTTGTCGTGAGGTTCGTGCAAAGTCTGCACTTCCAATTATCATGCTCTCTGCAAAAGGCGAGATTTTTGATAAAGTACTCGGCTTAGAGCTTGGTGCTGATGATTATGTCGAAAAGCCTTTTGACGGAAAAGAGCTGATTGCGCGTGTAAAAGCAGTCCTCCGCAGATACAAACCGGTAGTTACCGTTTCTACCGATCCGGAAGAAAGATATGTTGAATATCCTGACCTTACCATCAGCCTTACCAACTATTCGGTTGTTTACAAAGGTCGTTCCATTGATATGCCTCCAAAGGAATTAGAGCTTTTATATTTCCTTGCATCTACACCAAACCATGTGTATACAAGAGAACAGCTTCTTGATCAGATTTGGGGCTATGAATATCTCGGTGATACGAGAACTGTAGACGTACACATCAAGCGTCTTCGTGAGAAAATAAGCGATCATGCACAATGGCGTCTTGCTACCATTTGGGGAATCGGTTACAAATTCGAGGTTATTTCATGAAACGAACACTCTACCTAAAATTCATATTGGGATATCTGATTTTTGGATTTTTTGGATTTGTCGTTGTTGCAACTTTTATTTCCAATATGACCTTCGACCATGTACAAAAGACGCGTGCCGAAGCTTTATATAATGAAGCAACAGAGATCGCAAACTCCTATGCGCAGGATTTGTACAGTAATCAGACTTCTCTGGATACCGTACAATCCCAGCTAAAAGCACTGGCTGCCTATACAGATAGTACGATTTGGATTATCAACCCCTCCGGACGTATGGTATTAGACTCTTCCATGCCGATAGACATTGAGCACGAGCGAATTATCGAAGGCTTCAATTCTACTATCACTGCAGGTTCCTACTATACAACCGGTACTTTCTTTGACAGCTTTGACGAAGAACAGCTAAGTGTTTTTGCACCAATTACGCATAAGTACAAAGTTCAGGGATACGTGGTAATACATTTATCAATGACAACAATCCACGAACAAGCAAGCTCTCTTTTGAATATTTCATATATCTTGCTTGCTATATTATTTATCTTGTCATTAATCATTTTGATTTTCTTCACGGAAATCATATATGTACCACTCAAAAAAATTATTCGTGCCACAGAGCAATATGCCTCCGGTAATATGCACTATGAATTCAGCGTGGAAAGCGAAGACGAAATGGGCTATCTTGCTGCTTCTCTTAACTATATGGCAAGTGAAATCGCAAGAGCAGAAGACAATCAAAAGAAGTTTGTAGCAAATGTATCTCATGACTTCCGTTCTCCGCTTACCTCGATTCGCGGCTATCTGGATGCAATGATTGACGGAACGATTCCTGCTGAGCTACATGAAAAGTATTTAAACATCGTATTAAATGAAACAGATCGTCTTACCAAACTGACAAACTCTCTGCTTACACTCAACAACCTGAATACGAAAGGTGTTGTTTTGGAAAAGAGTGTGTTTGATTTAAATACTATGATTCGTAACACCGCTGCTACCTTTGAAGGAAGCTGCCGCAACAAGCGAATTGCCATTGAGCTCGTATTGACCGGCGAAACCATGCTTGTCGAAGCGGATCTTGGTAAGATTCAGCAGGTACTTTACAATCTCTTAGATAATGCAATTAAGTTCAGTCACCATGATTCCATTATCAAAATTGAAACAACCGAGAAGAAATCCAAGGTATTTCTATCTGTACGGGATAATGGTATTGGCATTCCAAAAGACGACTTAAAGCTTATCTGGGACCGTTTTTATAAATCCGATTTATCACGCGGAAAAGATAAAAAGGGAACCGGACTTGGTCTTTCCATTACAAAAGAAATTATTCATGCACATGGTGAGCATATTAACGTTATCAGTACCGTTGGGGTGGGAACAGAGTTTATCTTCTCGCTTCCGGTTGTTGACAATGATGAGGACTAAATGCATAACAACCAAAACTATAAACCGGCAGGGTAGACCTTGCCGGTTTTTTTGTTCTTGCTACTGTTTATAAGCTCAGAAAGATTTTATCAAGGTTGTCGTTTCGGGGAGTTTTCTTTTGTGTTTTCTAAAGCTCATAAAATACCCACTGGACAAACGCCGTTCTGTGGAACTTGTGCATTTCATTTTATAGAAAAAATTTTCTCTTGAGTTCTTTGGAAATTTGTTTTGTTCGTTTTCTTAAAGCGGAAAATCAACATGAAGTAGGCATCCGAGTACCTGTTTGAGCGATTTGTCTACAAATAAATCTTCCATTGTGACAAATCGCGAGTTACACAGGATGCCTACAATCGAACATGTTGATTTCCGCTTCTTAGAAAACTTCAAAACAATTTCAGAACAAAAACGAATGTTTTTCTAATGGAAATGCACTTCAAACAGGTCCTCGCCCGGCGTTAGTGGATATTTTATGAGCTAAGAAAACGCAGAAAAGAAAACTATGAAACGACACTCCTTGTAAAATCTTTCAACACCCAACTTTATCGGAAACGTACAAAAAAGCTGACAAGGTTTGCCCTGTCAGCTTTTAGTAGTATATTTTGATATGAATTTAGTCGTTCCATGAAAGACGATGAAGCTCACCTTCCGTCTGCATTCCTGCAAATTCATTTTGTCTGAGTGCTTCATAAAGCACAATTGCCACAGAATTTGACAAATTCAAAGAACGGATTTCATCAAGCATCGGAATACGGATACAGGTATCTTCGTTTTCTACCAAGATTTCCTCCGGAATCCCTGCACTTTCTTTTCCAAACATAATGAAATCATCCGGTCCAAACTTCGCTTCTGTGTAAGTTTTCTTCGCTTTTGTTGTTGCCATCCACACTTTTGCATTAGGATGCTTTTCCAAAAACTCCTGATAGTTCATATATCTGTTTACATCTAAATGTTCCCAATAATCCATTCCTGCACGCTTAATGCTTTTTTCATCCAATTGAAATCCAAGGGGTTCAATCAGGTGTAAGCTCGTACCTGTGGCAACACATGTACGTCCTATATTTCCTGTGTTTGCCGGTATCTCCGGCTGATGTAACACAATATGCATTTCTGCTCTTCCTTTCATCACATATCCGCTGTGGATACTACCATTCTATTTCGTATTCTGCTCTGTACGAAGCTTCTCAACAAATCTCGCAAAACGTTCCATTGCAATCTTTAAATTCTCCAAAGAATATGCATAAGATATACGAAGGAAGCCTTCTCCACAATCACCAAATGCTGTGCCCGGTACTACTGCTACTTTTTCCTCCTGCAAAAATCTGGTCGCAAATTCATCACTTGTCATACCAAACTCTTTAATACATGGGAAAATATAAAATGCTCCAAACGGTTCAAAGCAGTCAAGTCCCATCTCTTTAAATGTATGTACCAAATATCGTCTTCTCTGATTATATGCATCTCTCATCTGTGCCACATCATCATCACCATTTTTAAGTGCTTCTACTGCTGCATACTGGCTTGTTGTCGGTGCACACATGATGGCAAACTGATGAATCTTCGTCATCTGTGTAATAATCATTTCAGGGCCACAGGCATATCCGAGTCTCCATCCTGTCATGGCATATGCTTTTGAAAAACCGTTAATCAAAATAGTTCTTTCCTGCATTCCCGGAATTTCTGCGATAGATACATGTTTTTCTTTATAAGTCAACTCTGAATAAATTTCATCAGATATAACAAAGATATCTTTTTCAATACAAACCTTTGCGATTTCTTCCAAATCTTTTCTTTCCAAAATAGCTCCTGTCGGATTATTTGGAAACGGAAGAATCAGTACTTTTGTTTTGTCAGTAATAGAATCAATAAGCTCCTGTGCTGTCAGGCGGAATTCATTCTCTGCTTTCAGATTGATGATAACAGGAACACCTCCTGCGAGTACCGTACATGGTTCATAAGATACATAGCTTGGCTGCGGAATAAGTACTTCTTCGCCCGGATTAAGCATAGCGCGAAGTCCGATATCAATCGCTTCCGAACCACCTACTGTCACCAGCACTTCTTTTGCAAAATCATAATCTAAATTTTGTTTTCTTTTTAAGTAATTACAAATTTCAACCTTTAATTCTTTTAAACCGGCATTGCTTGTATAGAATGTACGCCCTTTTTCCAATGAATAGATACCTTCATCACGAATATGCCACGGAGTATCAAAGTCCGGTTCACCTACACCCAGTGAAATCGCATCTTTCATTTCACTTACAATATCAAAAAATTTACGGATTCCCGATGGTTTAATTTCAACCACTTTATCAGCTAACGGATTTCTCATAACAGCACCTTCTCTCTGGTATCTTCTTTCTTTTTCGCAAGAATTGTACCATGCTCTTTATATTTTTTCAAAATGAAGTGTGTTGCTGTACTGATAACTGTTTCCAGCGTAGACAACTTATCGGATACAAATAAAGAAACGTCTCTAAGAGATTTTCCTTCGATAGACACAAGCAGGTCATAACCGCCAGAAAGCAAATATACCGCATTTACTTCAGGATAATTATAAATACGTTCAGCAATCTTATCAAAGCCTTCGCCTCGCTGAGGTGTTACACGAACTTCGATAAGAGCAGATACTTTATCAAGGCCAACCTTATCCCAGTCAACTAACGTATGGTATCCGCAAATAATACCTTCCTCTTCACATTTCTGTAATTCATTTACTACATCAATTTCTTCTACACCGAGAAGCACTGCCAATTCTTTAAAATCCACTCGGCTGTTCTTTTCTATAAAAGCAAGTAATTGTTCTCTCATTTTCATTCTCCTTTTTCTGAATCATTCTATTTCTTATTATCTCTTATTGTTCCAATATAGTAGACATATCATATTTTCAAACGAGTTCATCCAGCGGATCAAACACTCTCTTTTCTAAAAACCGTCTTTCCTCACCATTTACAACAGCTTTGTCCGGTCCTTTCGTTGTCACACCGATAATTTCTGCATCTACTCCAAGCTGCTGCAGCTTATGCTTCATGCGATAACCATTATCGGTAACAACAAGCATCGCTTTATCTGCATACAATAAATATGGATTAATATCAAAGAAATTACAGATTTCCACTGTTTCCTGTTTGATTGGAATTTTTTTACATTCAATTTCCAGTCCAACGCCTGTCAGCTCCGCAATATACCAAAGTCCCTGGTAAACACCACCTTTAGATAATGCAAGTACACCACATTCGCCGGACATCATGGCGGTGGCGGCCTCCGGAATTTCTTTTAGCAATGCCTTTTGTAAAATTGTCTGTTCAATAAAGAACATTGGATAACGGGACAAAAGTTCTTCCTGTTTCTTCTCAGCAATCTGTACAGCTCCTGCCAAACCGGCATAGCCAATCAGCAATACATCTTTATCTGAAAATGCAGATTTTTTCTCTCTGTCTGATAGTTTATCCAGATTTTCGGACGCAAAAAGGGCGTGGCAGTTCTCCACTGCTAAGCCCTTCACACGTTTTCTCTTTTTATTTGTCTGCATTTCACTACTTACTTGTAACATAATATCCACCTGCTTTAATTATTGACAGGCGTAACTTTAAATATCCGGTATCGCTTCACCTGTCTCCTCCGGTACTACCGGTACTTGTACTGCCTGGGCGGCTAACGCATTAGCGACTGCTCTTACATGGTCAATAACCCCAGTGGCTATCGCCGCCTGAAGCTGATTATAAGCATTTGGATCTGCTGTGGCGGTACCAACTGTAGCGGTACGCGGAACAGCTTTATAGTTACTGGAATTCACCTGTTCACGGCTTACTTCCACACCATCTTCTTTTACAATTTTCCATAAACGTGCCTTGTATCCTACATGAACAGACTGCACGCTAACATAACCAATCGGTAATCCTCCATTCTGAATAATGGCTTCTGTCGGAGGAACATTGGTTTCTAATATTTCATGCTGATATTCTACAGTACGGTTTTTTGGTCTTTCTTCAATACCATAAATCGTAAATGTAATTGTTTTTTCCGGTGTCGTCACACCTTCAATATAAATCGGATTATTTAAATTATTTGTAATCTTGAAATCTTTTCCGGAAGATTCTGCTATTGCAGCATCCTCTGATGGTTTTACATAAGTAACAATCATAGAATGATTATTTCTTTCATCTACCTGTAATTCTGCCCGTAATACAGCATTGTATAAGGTAGTACTTACCTGACAGATACCACCGCCAAGGCTGTCAACAACCTGTCCGTTTAAGTAAGAACCAGCCATTTGATATCCGTTTGCAACGGAGAATGGTGTAATCTCTTCCAAAACAGAAAGCTGCTCACCCGGATATAACGTAATTCCATTTAAATGCTTACATCCCGTATCTACATTTGCGCATCTTGCAGAACCGGATGTTTTATAAGAAGTTGTATACGTGCCAAGTACATCTGTTAATTTAGATAAGGACTCGACATCCCCTCTTGGCTCTTCTGCTTTTACGATAAGCTCTATGCTTGCATCCTCATATGTCCATTCGTTTTTCATGTAAGAAAGGACTTTATCCTTAGACGCTTCAATATCCAATACTCTTCCGGCAGTTCCGTCTTCTACTTGGATCTCACCGTCTACTCTCTTCATTGTTGCATTTACCGCATGCACATCATGCACACTGCACTGCTCTTCCAAAACAGTCTGAACCGCATCTTCATTAAAGCCCAAATCCAACGGATATACTAAATTGTTCTTTTGTAAATCCGTCAATGCTTTATAACGCTGTACAACATTACCTTGTTTTCCCACACTAACTGCCAAATTGACAACATCCTGATTTTTCCATGTAACACCAAGCTCTGCTCCTGTTACAACAACCGTCTGCTCATCTACCGTTATCAGCGTAATTTGTGCATCTTCTAAAGTGCTCACAAAAGTAGCGACTTCCCGCTTTGCCTCAGATGCTGTCATTCCGGACAAATCGATGTCACCTACATAAATTCCTGATTCAATTGTGTTTTCTTTTTTTGCTCCGTCATTTCCCGCAGAAGCATTTAACGAAATACTTGTTATTCCGACAAATGCTGCAGCAAAAATGAGCATTCTTTTCCACAATTTCATTTTTTCCACCTGCATTTTTTATATAAAAACATCTTATACCTATATGTCACTATTTCCTATGGAAAATATTCCTAAAGATATCTTCGATTTTTTTGAATTATTATTGATTTTCACTTAGCACACCATCTATACTGAAATCAATAGAGTACGGATACTAAATTAAATATAAAAGAACCGAAGACAGCATAGCTAATACTAAAAAAATGATAATAATACTTGATATAATACGTGCTGTTTTTCTATTTCTGTTAAACATTTTAACTCCTCGCTTTATATGTATTTAGAAAGGATTCTGCAATTTGCAGTACGGATTATTATATAATGAAATACCCCTTTTTTGCAAGTTTTATCCTCTTTATTATCTTTTTAAAGCTTCGCATGAACAAGCTTGAAAAACGCGAACAGAAAACTGCCGATGCGTTTTTCCAACGGGAAAGCGATGCCAATTCTATCCGCAAAAAATCTTTGGACGATTTAAACTATATTCAAATTCCTTTTGATAAGCTTCCTGATTCTTACAGCGAAGAATTAGTTCTTCTCAGCGATCAGAAAATCGTTAATTTTACGGGCTATACCAACACGGATTTAAAACTGATGTACGGTCCTGCAAATATACCTGCTCTCACAGAATATGATGCGGCATTTACCGAATTAGTTTGCTATCTTCAAAAATGGGCTGAAGAACTAATTGCCTCCAACAAGAAAGAAGATGCTCTTTCTGTTCTTGAATTTGCCACTGAAATTGAATCTGACCTTTTTTCCACATATAAAGCCTTAGCAGAGTTATATTTGGAAACAAATCAGATACACAAAATTATCATTTTGAAAGAACGTGCCTCTGCACTTCGTTCCCTTAACAAAAATCGTATTCTCAAAATGTTATCGCAAATGGATGTTTCTACTTTGCTTATATAAGGTATGGCTAAGCATCATGCTACCTGCTTTTCCTTATCTTCTTATTATGAGACATATAACTAGGGCATACCTCTGCCAAAAAGCACTCTTCACACTTTGGTGTAGGTGCTTTACATATCGTTCTTCCAAGTCTGATAATATGTATATTCCATAAGATCCAGTAATCTTTCGGCAGTTCCTTCATCAAATCGAACTCGATTTTTACCGGATCTTCTTCTTTTGTCAGACCCAGTTTTTTAGAAATACGTTTCACATGCGTATCTACCACAATACTTGCGTCATTATAAATGTTTCCGCGAATCACATTTGCAGTCTTGCGGCCTACTCCCGCCAGACTTGTTAAAGCATCCAAATCTCTTGGTACTTCTCCTCCGAATTTTTCCATCAAGTCTTTACAACAGGAGATAATATTCTTTGCTTTGTTGTGATAAAAGCCTGTTGGACGAATGTCCATTTCCAGTTCTTTTAAATCTGCATTTGCAAAAGCTTCCACACTTGTGTATTTCCGGAACAAATCAGCCGTAACGATATTTACTCTTGCATCTGTACATTGTGCACTTAACATAGTTGCAATTAAAAGCTGCCATGCATTTTCATGATTCAGATAGCATTTATATTCTGTTCCGTATTCTTCTGTCAATCGTTTTAAAATTTCTCCTGTACGCTTTTTCATGAAATAACTCCGATCCACAATTTGTTAAAACTTCATTTCTAATCTCATGATTTCATCGTGTAATTACATAATAATTTGCTTCATACGTTAAAGGATTTCTTTTATCATAGTCAAATAATACCCACGTTTCCGCTGCATTCTTTTGCATTCTCTGCTCTGCAAACGGAGTCCAGACACAATAACGGAACGTTTCCATATGTGTCATCCGAAACATCTGCTTACTGTCATAGCCTTTTTCCACGTATGTCTTTAATACAGTCGGCTCTTCTTCCTGCTTTTTGTAATAATCTGTCATTTCCTGCCTGAAAATACTGATATCTCGTGCAAAATCAGGTCTGCTTTTCGCATTTTCCCTCAAATAATAATCAAACGTCAAAAGCTCCCGGAATAATTCTGTGTATTCTCCAAAATACTCCTTTACAAAAGCAAGCAATATCTGATACTTATGTGCTCTTGCCGGTGTTACTACAAAATATCCCTGTCTCTCATAATAATCACCCAGTGCAAGAAACATTTCATAGCTTCCTTCAAAAAGCTGCTCCAAAACAGGAAGCGTATGGGTAAACTGATTACTGTTGTAAAAAGTTTCTACCATTTCCTCAACTTTCTTCAGCTCCTGTATATCCGCATAAGAAAGCCAGTTCGTGTATAGCACCTCATACATTGGCTCTGTCTGATACGCCAATCCATACTCTTCTTTTCGTAAATACATTTCCGAACCCTTTAAAACTTTTAAAAAACCGAGCTGTAACTGCTGTGGCTTCATGGCATATACATCCTTAAAGGAAGCCTTAAAGCTCTCCAAATCTTCATAGGGCAGACCCGCAATTAAATCCAGATGCTGATGGATATTTCCTACGCTGTATATTTTTGCAACCGCTTTCTTTAGCGGCGTCAAATCCATCCGTCGTCTGATTTCTTTCAGGGTTTGCGGATTTGTTGTTTGCACGCCGATTTCCAACTGCACGAGTCCCGGCCGCATCTTTGACAACAATTCAAGTTCTTCCTCGTTCAGCAAATCCGCCGAAATCTCAAAATGAAAATTTGTGACACCATTGTCATGTTCTAAAATATAATTCCAGATAGCAAGTGCATGTTCATGGTTACAATTAAAGGTTCTGTCAATGAATTTTACCTGTGGCACGTTTTTATCCAAGAAATACTGTAATTCCTTCTCTACAAGCTCTATACTGCGAAGGCGGATTGTTTTATCAATCGATGACAGACAATAGCTGCATCTGAACGGGCAGCCTCTGCTGCTTTCATAATAAACGATACGATGTGCATTCTCTGCTTCTTCCTGCTCTGACAGTAATGCATAATAAAACGGTATTTCATCCATGGAAAGCGGCTCTCTATCTCCGTGAAAACCATTCCTTGTAGCCGTCCCTCTAATACACAGCTTCTCCAGTTTCTCACAAAAACAACTATCTTCCCTTTCTTCAAACACTTCTAGACTTTTTTCCAAAAGTTCCCGGAATGTGCCTTCGCCTTCCCCTAACATAACAAGACTTACCGCCGGATTTTCTTCAAAAAGCTTTTCATATTCAAAGGATGCCTCCGGACCGCCAAAGCAAATCGGCACCTGTGGCATTATTTTATGAAGCTCTCGCGTCAACTGAAGAACTAAACTGTAATTCCAGATATAGCAAGAAAAGCCGATAATATCCGGCTTTCTCTTGTATATATCTGACAGTATCTGTTCCATACGATGATTAATCGTATACTCTGCCAACTCTATATGCTCTCTCAATTCCTTTCCTGCATAACCTCTTAATGAATAAATCGCCGGATTGGAGTGAATATATTTTGCATTGATTGCAACTAACAAAAATTTCATATTACGTTCCTATCATTCCACACAGTATATGGATGTTTTCTATTCCTGTACATTTAAATATACATCACTTTTCTGATGATACTTTCCGATAATAACCTCATCCATATTTTCTTTTGTTACCGCAATTGGTTCCAATTTTTCATAAGGTACCTCAAACGTTCCGTCATGAATCATGGCATCCGTTTCATGTACCTCTCCCTCTGCCATGGAAACAGCAATTTCGGCTGCTGTCTGTGCTAACGTTTCAATCGGTTTATACACCGTCATGTACTGTGTTCCTTCAACGATTCTCTGGCAAGCATCTAAATCTGCATCTTGTCCGACTACGTATACGCTTCCTGCCAGTCTGTTTTCTGAAAGTGCTTTAATTGCCTGTGCTGCAATACCGTCATTCCCACACATAATACCATGAGGAACCTTTCCTGTGGCAAGGTAATCACTGGTAACATTATATCCGGTTTCTGCCAACCAGCCATCCGCATATTCCTTTACATCTACGGTAATGTTTGTGCCCTCAATCACACTATTAAAACCGTTATCTGCCATCTCTACGTTACTGTCTGCAGGCGAACCCAAAATACGAATCAATGTTCCGCCTCCACCTATAGCCTGCTTCAAGTAAGTCGCCATCAACGAACCTACCTTTTCATTATCAAAAGATATGTATAAATCTACATCTGCATTATGGATCAAACGGTCATATGCGATTACTTTTATTCCTGACTTCTTAGCCTTTTCTACTACTTCTGTCAACGTATCTCCGTCAATCGGAACAATAACAATAACGTCAACCTCTTTTTCTATGAAATACTCTATCTGAGAAATCTGCTCTTCGACTACACCGTTCGCATTTTGTACATTTACCTCTGCGCCAAGCTCCTGTGCTTTTGATACAAATACATCTCTATCCCTCTGCCATCTCTCTATAAGAAATGAATCCATGGAAAAACCGATCTGTATCTTATCGTTTTCTTCCTCTGTCACAGCAATACTTTCTTTATCCATTGGTGCACATGCCACAAGGCATAATGACACCAGTGTCACAAGAAGCATTCCTCTTAATACTGCTCCCTTTCGCTTTTTGCTCATAGCCTTATCCTTTCATACTAATTCCCCACTCCGATTTGCTCCTTATATTCCGTAGGAGTAACGCCCTGATATTTTTTGAAGATTCTTGAAAAATAATTCGGATCGGAATATCCAACTTCCACACAAATTTCTTTGATACTTTTATCAGGTTCTTTCAAAAGATTTTTCGCTTTATTAATACGTCTTTCCGTTACATATTCCACAAAGTTTTCGCCCGTTTCTTCTTTGAACAGTTTGCTGAAATAATACGGACTGATATTTAACTCTCTGGAAATATCATCCAGGGAAATATCTTTATGGAAATGGCTGTCAATATATTCCTGTGCCCTACGTATCAGATGGTGCGTGTGGTCCTCGCTACCTGTTGTCATATTTCTGGCCGCTTCACGCATTTTCTCAACAAACCACATGCGAAGTGTCTCATTGTCTTTCATATAAAATACTTCGCCCAAATAATCTTTCCTGCTTTCAAAATGATATACATGTCCACCACTTCGATACATGATAGATTCTGCCATCAGTATAAACTCTAAAACTTTCAGCTTAATACTCATGACATCATTGCCGGGTTGGGATACCATCCAATCAAAAAAGGAGTTTGCTTCCATGACGCATTCATCGGTTTTACCTTCTCGCAACTTCTCAAACAATGCTTCTTCAATATCAATCGGATAGCTATCTTCATATCCTACAGCAATCGGAAGGTCGTCCACATGTGCCACACTACCCTTGGTAGAATAGAGCGCTTTCAATGCTTCGTCATAAGAAGGTAATGTATCTTTCAGCTTTCTGATAGACCCGATACCAATTCGGAACTGAATTCCCGTTGCTTTATTCATACTTTTTACAGCCGTACGGGATTTTTCAATCATTTCAATTCGGTCATTGTACTCCATACGCTGTTCCATTGCCGGCATAAATACCGGAATCTTATTTGCACTGACATTTCCCACGATACATTCCGGAAATGTTGCCTTTA
>SVFS01000047.1 GCA_015056725.1 Lachnospiraceae bacterium
ATCAATTAACTTATCCAGTTTTTCATTCAGCTCAACCTCTCGTAAAAGCTTGCAGATATCATATAAGTGTCTCGAATCTCTGTCCTGCATATTCTGTATTTTATAATCACATACAGCAAACACCTTATCCACTAAAGTTCTTTCTACGGATTGAACATTCATCATTACCTCTGCAGCTTCAAAGGGAACTGGCAGGATGATATTCCTTTCTAAACAAAATCTTCCTACAAAGCTACCGACCATATGTTTATCAACAGGATATACCGATTGATAAAAACTTGTTTCTATAATAATCTCCAATGGAATTACAGAAAACAAAGATTCATATTTAAATGCATATTTATTATAATCATACCGCGACTTTATATCTTCCGGATTTGATAGCACTAATCCCAAATTTTCTGCTATTTCGATAATCAATTCTTTGGATTTCACACGCTCTGATTGCGTAGGTCTTCTATTCATTGACAAGTCAATATCTTCTGAAAAACGATCTATCAAATTATATGCCTTAGAAAGTGAAGTTCCACCTTTAAACACAAATGGCAATTCCGACTTTGCCAACTCAAACAAAAACATTGACTGAATGGTATCTTTTTCAACCATCTGCTCACTTCTGCCTAATTCTCTTGCTACCGTCTCAATAATTTCTTTCCATTCAGCTTGATATTCTTTATACCAATTCATTCATCAAACCTCCTTGATAAATATTTCGATATACTCTATCCGGAAATAGCGACAAATATTTTTTCACCTGACCAAAATCAACACCTACGATAGAAATAAAATTTTTTATCTTCGCAGTAAATTCGTCACCACAGACTTCACTATATCTGTCAATCGTACTCATCAAGTCCAAAAATTGCAGTGCATTTCTATTTTCCTTTGATATTTCGACTACCGGCTTATACACAATAATCTGTCTGCCGTCTACATTTATTTTACGCTGTTTGGTAGATGCCTCATTGGAACACACCTCGTAGCAAGACGGATTTTGCGTTGTAAAACCATACATATTCGCAAGCTGGATACCTGTAATATATCCCGACACCACTCCACCTGCCTCTAAATATCTCTTTTGTATGAATTTATCAATCGATACTTTTCCCTTCGTGCCTAAAATCGTTTCATAATAACGATAATACACACCATTGTATAACCTTTCTATTTTTCCTTCATCTGTAAGTTTCTTCATCTCTTGCCTAACAGATTCTCTGGATTTGCCGGGAAGCTCTATAAGAAAGATTGGCTCATCTTTTTGATAATTTGTAATAATATAATCGTATAACATAGAAAAACCCCTTTCACATTTTTGAAATTTACTATTTCACTTTTATTATATCCGAGTTTTTTTCTTTGTCAAAGGATTTTTCCGGCAAATATTTTATATTTATTACTTTCTCTCTCGAATTACGACATGTTTAATTTTTGAAAATTTCAAGTATCTCAAGGCAATAAAAACCCCTTAGAACCAAAAGGCTCTAAGGGGCATAAATACTAGGTTTTTAGGCTATTTTTTGCTTAACCCTACTTACTAGCTATAGCTGCCTGTGCTGCTGCAAGTCTAGCAATCGGAACACGGAATGGGCTACAGGATACGTAGTCAAGACCGAGTTTGTGGCAGAATTCTACGGATGTAGGATCTCCACCGTGTTCGCCACAGATACCTACATGAAGTTCAGGACGACTCATCTTACCAAGCTTAATAGCTGTTTCCATTAACTTACCAACACCTGTCTGGTCAAGTTTAACGAATGGGTCGTTTTCAAAGATCTTACGGTCATAGTAAGCATCTAAGAATTTACCTGCGTCATCACGGGAGAAACCGTATGTCATTTGTGTCAAGTCGTTTGTACCGAAGCAGAAGAATTCAGCTTCTGTTGCGATTTCATCAGCTGTTAATGCAGCTCTTGGAATCTCAATCATAGTACCAACTTCATATTTCAGGTCAGAACCTGCTGCTGCGATTTCTGCATCAGCTGTTTCTACTACAATTTTCTTAACATATTTAAGTTCTTTTGTATCACCGATAAGCGGAATCATGATTTCCGGTTTCATATTCCAATCAGGATGAGCTTTGCTTACGTTGATAGCTGCACGGATAACCGCTGCTGTCTGCATCTTAGCAATTTCAGGATAAGTAACTGCAAGACGGCATCCTCTATGTCCCATCATTGGGTTGAATTCGTGGAGAGAATCAATGATTTCTTTAATTCTTTCAACAGTCTTGCCCTGTGCATCTGCTAATTTCTTGATATCAGCTTCATCTGTAGGAACGAACTCGTGAAGTGGTGGATCAAGGAAACGGATTGTAACCGGACAACCTTCAAGAGCTTCGTATAATTTTTCGAAGTCACCCTGCTGTACAGGAAGAATCTTAGCAAGTGCTGCTTCTCTTTCTTCTGCTGTATCAGAACAAATCATTTCACGGAATGCATCAATTCTGTCGCCTTCAAAGAACATGTGCTCTGTACGGCAAAGACCGATACCTTCTGCACCTAATTCTCTTGCACGTTTTGCATCGTCAGGAGTATCAGCGTTTGTTCTAACTTTTAATGTTCTGTATTTGTCAGCCCAACCCATGATTCTGCCGAATTCACCAGCGATAGTAGCATCTACTGTCTTGATAGCACCATCATAGATATTACCTGTAGAACCGTCGAAGGAGATTACATCGCCTTCATGATATTCTTTACCAGCGAGCTTGAATACTTTATTTTCTTCATCCATGATGATATCGGAACAACCGGATACACAGCATGTACCCATACCACGAGCAACTACAGCAGCATGGCTTGTCATACCACCACGAACTGTTAAGATACCCTGAGCTGCTTTCATACCTTCGATATCTTCCGGAGATGTTTCTAAACGAACAAGAACAACTTTTTCACCACGTTCTGCCCATGCTTTTGCATCATCAGCTGTGAATACAATTTTACCGCAAGCTGCACCAGGAGCTGCTGCAAGAGCTCTTGCGATTGGCTGTACAGTCTTTAATGTTTCAGCATCAAACTGTGGATGAAGAAGTGTATCTAAGTTTCTAGGATCAATCATAGAAACAGCTTTTTCTTCAGAAATCATACCTTCATCAACAAGGTCACAAGCAATCTTTAATGCTGCCTGAGCTGTTCTCTTACCACTACGAGTCTGAAGCATGTAAAGCTTCTTATCTTCGATAGTGAATTCCATATCCTGCATGTCTCTGTAGTGATCTTCTAATTTAGCACAGATATCCATGAACTGATCATATACTTCCGGCATAACTTCTTTTAACTGGTCAATCTTCTGAGGAGTACGTACACCGGCTACTACGTCTTCGCCCTGTGCGTTTAATAAGAACTCACCCATTAATTTCTTTTCACCGGTAGCCGGGTTACGTGTAAATGCAACACCTGTACCGGATGTTTCGCCCATGTTACCAAATGCCATCATCTGTACGTTTACAGCTGTACCCCAGGAGTATGGGATATCGTTGTCACGACGATAAATATTTGCACGAGGGTTGTCCCAAGAACGGAAAACGGCTTTTACGGCTGCCATAAGCTGTTCCTTTGGATCTGTTGGGAACTCAGCACCGATTTTCGCTTTGTATTCAGCCTTGAACTGATTTGCTAATTCTTTTAAGTCTTCTGCTGTTAAATCAACGTCCTGTGTGATACCTTTTTTCTCTTTCATTTCATCGATAAGAACTTCGAAATATTTCTTACCAACTTCCATAACTACATCAGAGAACATCTGAATAAATCTTCTATAACAATCCCATGCCCAACGTGGATTACCGGATTTTGCTGCTAATGTTTCAACAACATCTTCATTTAAACCAAGGTTTAAGATCGTATCCATCATACCTGGCATAGAAGCTCTTGCTCCTGAACGAACTGATACTAATAATGGATTTTCTTTGTCACCAAATTTTTTACCAGTGATTGCTTCCATCTTTTCGATGTTTTCCATAATCTGACCCATGATTTCATCGTTGATTACTTCGCCATCTTCATAATACTGAGTACAAGCTTCTGTTGTAATTGTGAAGCCCTGAGGTACTGGAAGCCCAAGATTTGTCATTTCTGCTAAGTTAGCACCCTTACCACCGAGAAGTTCACGCATTGATGCATTACCTTCTGTAAATAAGTAAACCCATTTTGCCATTCTTTTTCTCTCCTTTTTCTTACTCGAATACTGTGACCATGTCACATACATAACAAATCCACCTGTTTTGATATATAAATCAAAGCACAACATACCATGAATCGATATCGAATCCATGGTACGCAGATGAATTTGTCGGTTTGTTTAATATGGGCTAAGTATATCATAGGAAAAAACAGATAGCATCCTTTTTTTTTCAAAAAGTAATATTTCTCCTATAATGAATAAAAAAATGAACTTTTTTGCATTTTGTTTTGTGAGGTTTTTTGTTGTTTTGTGTGATTTTCCTACAACTCATTTCATAATCCAAACCAAAACCACTACTTTTTAGACATATTTAACTCTAAATTTTAGTTGCTATGCCCTCTCACAATATCGTAAAATTTTCAACTTTTTCCACTTTTAACATATTATCGCTTTATAATAAGAAGTTTTTCATCACTTTTTTATGTCTGTTTCTCTTGTCAAAACAGTCATTTTCTGTAAGAATAAGATTTGGTGCAAAAAAGAATCTATTTTGAATTATGCAAATAAGGAAAGGAGTCTTGTCTACATGATTCAGGCAAATAACGTAACTTACAGAGTTGGAAAAAAAGCCCTCTTTGAAGAGGTTAATATTAAATTCACGGAAGGAAACTGCTATGGTCTTATCGGTGCAAACGGTGCCGGTAAATCCACCTTCTTGAAAATTTTGTCAGGCGCCCTTGAAACAACAAACGGTGATATCTCTATTACACCGGGCCAGCGTCTTTCTGTTTTGGAGCAGGACCACTTCAAATACGATGCATATCCTGTTATGGACACAGTTATCATGGGTAATGCCCGCTTATACGAAATTATGAAAGAAAAAGATGCTATCTATGCCAAAGAAGATTTCTCTGACGAAGACGGCATCCGTGCAAGTGAATTAGAAGCAGAGTTTGCTGAAATGGATGGCTGGGATGCTGATACAAATGCTGCCATGCTGTTAAATGGTCTTGGCATCGGTCCTGAGCTTCATTATTCCATGATGAGTGATTTAGACGGTAACCAGAAGGTAAAGGTTCTTCTTGCAAAAGCACTCTTTGGTAATCCTGATATTCTGCTCCTTGATGAGCCTACTAACCACTTAGACCTTGATGCTATCGGCTGGTTAGAAGAATTCTTAATCGACTTTGAAAACACGGTTATCGTAGTATCCCATGACCGTTATTTCTTAAATAAAGTTTGTACACATACCGCTGATATTGATTATGGCAAGATTCAGCTTTATGCCGGTAACTATGATTTCTGGTACGAATCCAGCCAGCTTATCATGAAACAGCGTAAAGAAGCAAATAAAAAGAAAGAGGAACAGATTAAAGAATTACAGGAATTTATTTCCCGTTTCTCTGCTAATGCTTCCAAATCCAAACAGGCTACTTCCAGAAAACGTGCTCTTGAAAAAATCGAACTGGATGATATCAAGCCATCCAGCAGAAAATATCCTTATATCGATTTCAGGCCGGAGCGCGAAATCGGTAATGATGTCCTCTTAGTAGAAGGCATCTCCAAAACAATCAACGGAGAAAAGGTACTTGATAACATTTCCTTTATCGTTGGACACGACGATAAAATTGCATTTGTAGGCAGTAACGAGCTTGCAAAGACAACCTTATTTAAAATCCTCATGGGCGAGATGGAACCGGATGAAGGTACTTACAAATGGGGTGTTACAACCTCTCAGGCATACTTCCCAAAGGATAGCACAAACGAATTTAACAATGATTACACCATCACAGAATGGCTTACAGGCTACTCTCCTATCAAGGATGTAACCTATGTACGAGGCTTCCTCGGCCGTATGTTGTTTGCCGGAGAAGACGGCGTAAAGAAAGTAAAGGTTTTATCCGGTGGTGAAAAGGTACGTTGCCTTCTTTCCAAGATGATGATTAGCGGTGCCAACTGCCTTATCTTCGATGAACCAACAAACCATCTTGATATGGAAAGTATTACTGCACTTAACGAAGGTATGAAGAAATTCCCGGGCGTGGAATTATTCTCCTGTCATGACCATCAGGTAGTACAGACAACAGCCAACCGTATCATGGAAATCCTTCCAAACGGTACGATGATTGACAAAATCACTACTTACGATGAATACCTTGCAAGTGATGAAATGGCTCGTAAGAGAACCATTTACACAAATGCAAACACAGATGATGAAGATTAAAACATCTGAACAGACACAAAATCATCCTTTATAAGAACTTGTAAAGCGGATGATCCTTGTCTATAAAAGGAGTTTCATGAATATCATAGACTTACATGTACATTCAAATAAATCCGACGGAAGCATGTCCCCTTCTGAGCTTGTGGCTCACGCCCTGCAGAAGGGGCTTTCTGCTTTCGCTCTGACAGACCACGATACAATCGATGGCCTCTCCGAGGCAATACTGGCATTAAGAGAAGTTCAAAATTCGAAAAGCACTCAGGACTCTCCCTGCTGTAAAGAAGTCATCCCCGGAATAGAATTTTCCACCGAATATCTCGGAAGGGATGTTCACATTTTAGGATTATATATTGATTTCTTATCGGAAACTTTTCAGCAAAGGCTTGTAGAATTTGTTGATGCAAGAGATCTTCGTAACAAGAAGATGTGTGATAAATTACGCGAAGAAGGCGGCATAGATATTACTTATGAAAAGCTTGTTTCTGAGTTCCCTGATGCGGTCATTACCCGTTCGCAATTTGCGCAGTATCTATACAAGCACGGCGTAACAAAGAGTATCAAAGAAGGGTTTTCCGATTATGTCGGTGACCATTGTAAATACTTTATTCCAAGGGAGAAGGTCACACCGATGCAGGCAACTGAGTTGATTCTAAATGCCGGCGGAATTCCGATACTTGCTCATCCGGTTTTATATGGTTTTGGCAAAGACACACTGGACAAGCTCACTTGTGAGCTAAAAGAAGCCGGACTTATCGGCATCGAGGCAATTTATTGTACGTATACGAATCGGGATGAATGGGACATCCGTAACCTTGCTGAAAAATACGATTTATGCATTAGCGGCGGTTCGGATTTTCATGGCAGTGCCAAACCCGGTTTAGAGCTTGGTACAGGCTACGGAAAACTCATCGTTCCCGAAAGCGTTTTGACAGAACTCAAAAAACATCTTCCTCGCCATTCCAAATTCCGCACACAGGAAATATTATTTGATGAAAACAACCACCCTTATTGGTCCGCTATTACTGATTTGAAATAGCATCATAATGTAACCGATAAACAGTTTACAGACACAGGAGCAGATTATGCATATCTTTTTTACAGATTTAGACGGTACTCTGTTAGACAATCAGTCTAATATTTCAAAAGAATTAAAAGAAGCTATTGAAGCTTATGTTTCCGCAGGTCACATTTTGGTACTGGCAACCGGACGACCTCTTAGCAGCGTTTTTGATGTAATCGACAGAACCGGTTTACATCTTCCTAATATTCTGATTATCTCCAACAACGGTTCTCTTATCTATGATTGTGAAAGAGAAATTTCTTTACAGGATTTGAAAATGCCGATTGATGACGCAGTCAATTTAATCGATATCATTGAAGCATATGGCATCCATGCCCAAACTTATTCTTCGAAATATGTTATCTGCAAAAAACACGACCCTGAAATTGAGTTTTATACCAAGCGTACCGGCATGACTCCTATGCATGATGACAATCTTCGCAACTTATTAGATGCAACACCGTATAAGGTTTTAGCTTTGGAATTACATGATAAAGAAAAGCTTTTCAAGCTTCAACAAGATACCGTTGACTATCTGGGAGATAAATATATCAGCTTTTTCTCCTGCGACCAGATGCTGGAATTTGTAGACAAACGCTCCGGCAAAGGAAATGCTGTAAAATTCGTATGTGACCACTATGGAATTTCTCCAAAAGACGCCTACGCTGCCGGTGATGCAGAAAACGATCTTTCCATGCTTGCAGCAGTCGGTCACAGTATTGCTATTAAAAATGCAACGAATGAAGTCAAGGCAATTGCTTCTACCATTACAGAAAAAACAAACGATGAAGGCGGACTTACAGACATCCTTAAGGCACTCTCTAAGGATAGCATGTAATCCTTGTCTTCTCAAAAAATTGAATAAACAAAAAAATCGGCTGGTGTACCGCAGGGATGTGGAATGGTACACCAGCCTTATTATAAATATGTGTTTATTCTGCTTTGCCTGCACAACCGCATACAACGATACGATTCTTAACAAGTTCTGTAACAGCAGCCATGCCTACTTTACCAAATGCCTTTGGATCGAAAGTATCAGGAGCTTCTGCATTTAACTTCTTACACGCATCCGTAAACGCCTGACGGAGTTCTGTTGCAAAGTTCACTTTAGAAATACCACGTCTTACACAGTCTTTTACTTCCTCATCACTGATACCGGATGCTCCGTGAAGAACAAGTGGAATGGAAACTACTTTTGCGATATCAGAAAGACGTTCTTTGTCCAGTACAGGAGTTCCTTTGTAGAAACCATGTGCTGTTCCGATAGCAATAGCAAGGGAATCCACACCTGTCTGTTCAACGAAAGCCACTGCTTCATCTACATCCGTATAAATATCATCTTTTACTTCTAATTCATCTTCCTTACCACCAACTTTACCAAGCTCAGCTTCTACCGGAATATTTCTTTCATGTGCGTAGTCTACTACTTTCTTAGTCACTTCAACGTTCTTTTCAAACACTTCTTTAGAGCCATCCATCATAACAGATGTATACCCCTTCTCGATACATTCTACTGCTAATTCATAGCTGTTGCCGTGATCTAAATGTAAGCACACCGGAACGCTTGCTCTTTCTGCTTCTGCTTTAACAATACCTGCATAGGTAGCTGCACATGCATATTTAATTGTAGAAGATGTCGTCTGAATCATGACCGGTGCTTTCAATTCTTCTGCTGCAGCAATAATAGCTTTTACCATTTCCATGTTTTCAGCATTGAATGCACCAATGGCATAACCACCTTTTCTGGCATCTTCTAACATTTTTTTAGAATTAACTAATGGCATATTATTTCCTCCTCTATTATCCATGAGTTCTTAGCTCTGTTTATATTATTCTGTTTATATTTTTCTTTCTAAATTCGACCCTACATAAATTATAACGAATACATCTGCAAAAGAAAGACATTTTTTAGACATGGTATCATTTGTCATGTCGTTTTTTCGAAGTTTTTATATATTTCTCCCACAAAATATGCTACACTTTCTATAATTATCCACGGAGGCACTTATGAGTACTGATAAAATAGCTTATACCGATTTAAATATCCAGACAACGATTGATAATATCTCTTTTCAGGTATTAAACATCGTATATGAGCGTTTCAACCGCCCTATGCCTAAGCACAGTCACGGCAATACCAGCTATGAGCTTCATTATATTCCGTCAGGTCATGGTATTGTTACCATTGATGGAAAATCTTATGATGCCAAGCCGGGCGTATTATATATGACAGGTCCTCATGTCGAGCATGAACAGATACCCTCCAAAGATGATCCCATGGAAGAATACTGTATTTACTTCAAGCTTTCCAAAACCACTTCCAAAAATTCTGCGCCTGAAACCGCAGCATCCATTTTTTCCAAAACACATTTTTGGTATGGAAAGGATTCGCAAAACCTATTGGAAATCATTACACAATTATTTTTTGAACTGGAAAATAAATACACAGGCTACATGATTCAGGTAGAAGCACTGTTACAGCAATGTATCGTAAAAATTGTACGGAATTATGAAACACACAAAATTTCTGATTCCCATTTCAGCCATACGAATCTCGTAGACAGTAAATATCTCATTGTAGAGGAAAGCTTCCTCTATGATTATGAATCCATTACACTGGAAGGCCTTGCTGACAGGCTTGGACTCGGCATAAGACAGACAGAACGTTTCATCAAAGAATATTACGGAAAAACCTTTACCCAGAAAAAGACAGAAGCACGTATGTCTATGGCCAAAATCTTTCTAAACGATAAAGACATTTCCATCAGTGAAATTGCCAAACGTCTGAACTACTCTTCTGTAGAACACTTTGCCTATGCTTTCAAAAAATACTATGGTATTTCTGCCCGCGATTACAGAAAACAGGAACTATATTCGTAGTTCCTGTTTTTAAATCCTTTCTCTAAATCCACATCATCAATGAAATAAATAATAGTCCCATTAATATACTCAAAAAAATGGAGCCTGTTTTCAAATTTCTTGTTCTGAAATAATACTGATTCTGTGCCGGTGGCATTGGGGAATAACTGATTTGCATTTCCTCCAGTTTATCCAAGAACTTCTGTGCCTTTTTGCTCATATGCTCTGATAAGCCGAAGCTGATTACCTGGGCAAACCAATGCTTGGCATACATAAGATTTTGAATATTATAGTCCACTACACCCATATAATAGCAGTATTTAATGAACTCATATTTTGTACCCAGTTTTCCGCTTCTGTAAAGCGTTGATAAACATTCCTTTGCTTTCTCGTTTTTCCCTTCAAAAATAAGCCCTTGCACGAATAACTGTTCAAACAATCTTGATGCCTGTCTCTGAATTCCTTTACTATTGGCAGTATTCCAAATCCAGTTATTTTGGAATACATTCAGACAAATCCGATAGTTTTTAGAATCACCAAGCTCCGCATAAAATACACACCAATAATAATCATATAGCATTCTGCTGCGGCTCGACAGATCATTATAATATGGCTTAAGACTCATCAGATGCTGGTAAGCGCCATCAAAATCGCCTTTTAAAATATATCCGTCTGTTCTTCCAACACGCTGCCCATATCTGCTTTTTTTAAATACAAAAAATTTCTCCACATACAAAAGCGCTTCTAAATAGGTGTCAAAATCGCAATCCTCCGATGCTATTGTCTGCAAATTGAAATTGCGTAAAATAGCAACCATATAGTATGTGTATAATAACCATAAGAAAATAAGAACTACCGCAAACGGACTATATGTGTCCATATTTTGAAACAGATAACTATCCACAAACATGGAAATTATCAATAAAATCGGCCAGCCTATCATCAACAGACCATGCATCACTTTTACAGTTCTTAATTTTTTAACCACAATATCATTTCTATTGTTCATCGTTCTTCCTACACTCATATCCTATGAGCCATCTCAGATATTCTCTGAGGATTCATCCTTCTACAATCAAATAACGCCCATCACCGATTTCAAAGACCTCGCTTGCGGAAAGTGCATCTTCCAAATCGATTACATCGACACCTTCTTCTTCGAAATACTCAAGCACTTCATCTGCACTGTCTACTACAACAGCCATACAATCTTCCAAGAAAGCTTCTGCTTCCTCTTCATTTTCTGCTACATCTTCCGGGAATAATTGACTTTGTTTTTTCAAAAAACAACGGATTACATCTTCATCAAACATCTTTCTTGTCTCCTTTTCATTACAATCATGTTTTGTTTAAATGTGAAACTGTTATCTATCATTATTCTACATGTACTTTTGGAAGGAACACTCTCTCATGCTCCTTTTCTTCTTTTGACTTTACCACATCTGATGCTTCACTGCAAAAGATATCTTGTGCAACCACCAGCTCTGCTCCACGTCTGTTTATCTTATCATATTTGCCGTCTTTCTTCAGCAAATGTGCTTTTGCATTATCAGAAAGCTGCACCTGAAGGATATGAATTGCTTTCTGCTTTATTTCTTCCTTTTCAAGCGGGAATAATATTTCCACTCTTCGTTCCAGATTACGTGGCATCCAGTCTGCACTGGCACAATACACCTCTGCCTTTCCATCATTTTCAAAATAGAAAATTCTGGCATGCTCCAGGAAATTACCTACGATAGAACGAACAGTAATATTTTCGCTGATTCCGGGGATTCCAACCTTCAGACAGCAAATGCCTCTGACAATCAGGTCAATCTTCACCCCGGCTGCTGAAGCTTCATACAAGGCTGCAATCACATCCGGATCACAAAGCGAATTCATCTTCGCAATAATATGTGCATTTCTTCCGTTTAGAGCATGTTTTTTCTCTCTTGCTATCAGCGATAGGAATTTATCCTTTAACCAAAGCGGTGCAACACTAAGCTTATTCCAGCTTCTTGGCTCAGAGTATCCTGAAAGCATATTAAAGACTGCTGTTGCATCTTCTCCAATCTGCTCATTACAGGTCATAAGACCTACGTCGGTATATAATTTCGCCGTAGAATCGTTATAGTTACCCGTTCCCAAATGCACGTATCTTCTGATGCCATCTTCTTCTTTTCTTACCACAAGTGTAATCTTGCAATGTGTCTTCAAACCTACCAGACCATATATTACATGACATCCCGCCTGCTCCAGTTTCTTTGCCCAGATAATATTGTTTTCTTCATCAAAACGGGCTTTTAATTCTACAAGAACCGTAACCTGCTTGCCATTTTCTGCCGCCTGTGCAAGTGCTGCAATAATCGGTGAGTTACCACTGACTCTGTACAAGGTCTGTTTAATCGCAAGCACCTCCGGATCTTTTGATGCCTGCTTGATAAAATCCACTACCGGCTGGAAGCTCTGATACGGATGATGCATAAATACATCGCCCTGACGAATCTGTTCAAACAAATCTGTCTTATCTTTAAACTCCGGCACCGGCTTTGGTGTATAGCCCGGATTTTTCAAATGCTTGTAGCCATCTATACCGTACAGCTTCATGAGCACTGTCAAATCAAGTGCTCCGTCAATCTCATAGACATCATCATCTTCTATCACAAGCTCTTCTTTTAAAATATCCAGAAGCTGTTTTTCTACACCGGCTTCCACTTCTAATCGGATAACTTGTCCCCATTGTCTCTTCTTGAGCTGCTTCTCAATTTCTTTCAGCAAATCCTCTGCTTCATCTTCTTCAATCGAGAGGTCCGCATTTCTCATAATTCTAAACGGACAAACTGCTTCAATCTGATAATTCAGGAACAATTTATCAATATTTTTCTCAATAATCTGCTCCAAGAAAATAATAACTTTTTCTTCTCCGTCCTGTGGAATCTGCACCAGTCTCGGAAGCACACTCGGCACCTGTACCGTTGCGAATGTAACCTCTTGGACATTATCATTCTTATATACAAGAGCACCTATATTCAGAGATTTGTTACGAATCAACGGAAACGGTCTTGAAGAATCCACCGCCATCGGCGTCAAAACAGGATACACATTTTCCATAAAATATTTATCTACATATTCTGCCTGCTCTTCGTTTAGCTGCTCATACCTTTCTATGATACGTAAACCATGCTGAAGCAATCCCGGAAGCATCTGCTTATTATACACTTTATATTGCTCCTTAACGAGTTCATGGGTTGCAACATTCAATTCCTGCAATTGCTTTTTCGGCTTCATCCCCGCAATATCAGGCTTTGTATAGCCTGCATGCACCATATCCTTTAACGATGCCACACGCACCATAAAAAACTCATCTAAGTTGGATGCTGTAATACTCAAAAATTTCAGGCGCTCGAAAAATGGATTTTTTACATCTTTACTTTCCCCTAAAATCCTGTGATTAAACAAAACCCAGCTCAGTTCTCTATTTGTAAAATATTCCGGATTATAATACTCTGTACGTTCTGCCATAATTTGTCTTTCTCCTTGAGATATAACAACTTATTCTTTTGTATCAGTCTCGTTAAAGACTTTTCTTTTGCCTTATAGTAGGGCGAACACTAAATACTTCTTCAAAGAAGTCTGCTCTGCTTTGGAACAAACCTTTTTCCAATGTAATATCATCCCCTGTGTCAACATGAATAACCAGATTACCCTCTTTTAGTGTTGTCTTTACATTTTGGAATTTCTGCTTGTGACTTCTGTCAAGTGCATTTGCTACACGAAGAATCGCTGTCAATTTCGCAATTGTTAAATAAGCTTCTGCATCCAATGTACTATTCATTCCGAGAGCTTCATAGTATTCGAATGCATTGTGATTATATTTCACTACATTTGCAACAATTTCCCGTTCTCTATGGGATAAGCCTATAATTTCAGTTGACATAATAATATTATAGGAGCATTCTCCCAAATTTACCATGCTGATATACTTTCCGCAATCGTGCAGAATCGTAGCAAGCTGTAATAAGAAACGTTCTCTCTCCGTAAGTCCATGCACCTTCTTCATACTATCAAAAATCGTAAGTGCAATTGTTGCAAGTGTTTCACTGCGTTTACGACTTCCCATATATCGTTTGCTGATATTTTCCGCACTGGACAAAATATCGGCATCAAAATCATGCTGCACTTTGAAAATCTTATTCTGTTCTGCGTACTCATACGCAATACCGTCACAAAGACTGACACCGGAAGCCCATATAAGCTGCGCTCCCGTAAGCGACATCAGACTGCGCACAAGAATAGATGATATTAGTAAGAGCAGTGCATTTTCTCCCGGGATACCATACTTTTCTGCTATCTCTGATAAAGTCATATGCTTCATCTCGTCGATATATGCAAAGAATCCTTCCTTACTGATATAACCGGGTTCATTCTCGTACAGATTTTTTTGCATAACAACTGACAAATAGTCATCAATAACAATGATATGCTTGATATCCTTACCCTTTAAGTACATCTTTTTAAAAACAGCAAGCTGTGACGTTATCATTTCATCAATCAACTGCTCTATCTTTGCCGATGACGCATTCAGGTGATTCAGCCTTTCCTGAAGACGCAGCACTCCCAGCTTCATATTTTGTGTAGTTTCCAGAATTCCCTTTTCGAATAATGAAAGCTGGATACTTCCGCCTCCAATATCCAGAATTGCTGTATCCTCTTTCATCATTCTATTAAAGTGCTCTGTCTTGGACGCCACCGATTTATAATCCATAAAACGCTGTTCGGAATTACTTAATACATCTATTTTAATCCCCGTTCTCTGATGAATCTGGTCCAGGAGAATTCGTGTATTTTTTGATTCACGGATAGCACTTGTACCATACGCTTTATAAGCGGTCACCTGATAGGTCTTCATGATTTCACGGAATTCATTTAAGATGTTACAAAGCTCTGTTACTTTTTCATAAGGAATCATGGATTTTGCATACGTATCACTTCCCAAATCCAGTCTATGACGGATATCATCAATCTGTTTCATTCCTTTTTTGCTGGATAATTCGTATATTTTCATTTCCAGTTCATACGAACCTATGTCTATCGCTGCAAATGTTTTCATGAAATCCTCCCTAATACTTATTTCATAGCTTACCCATTTAAAATGTTTTCGTTCAAAAACTGCTTACAGCTTTCCACGCAGGTAATCACATACTGCTTACAACTTTCCAAGCAGGTAATCAATAAACTGCTGAGCTGTTCTACCGGAAATACCGCCATGTGAAAGCTCCCATTTATTCGCTTCCAGCAGCAACGTCTGCTCATCCATACCGATATGATATCTTTCTGCCAATACTTTTACGATATTTTTGAACTCGGATGGTGACGGTTTTCCAAAATAGATTGTCACGCCGAAACGATATGCCAAAGATAATTTTTCCTGTACCGTATCATTTGTATGAAGTTCTTCATCTCTGTCATTTTTATCAGAAACAGTTTCCCGAACAAGATGACGACGATTTGACGTTGCATAAATCAGCACATTTTTCGGCTTTTTCTCTAAACCGCCCTCAATAACCGCTTTTAAATATTTATACTCAATTTCAAATTCTTCAAAGCTCAAATCATCCATATAAATGATAAATTTGTAATTACGGTTTTTAATCTGTGCAATGACATCATTTAAATCTTTAAACTGATGCTTGTATATTTCGATGATACGAAGTCCCTTTCCGTAATATTCGTTTGTAATCGCTTTAATACTGGAAGACTTCCCTGTTCCCGCATCACCGAATAAAAGACAGTTATTTGCCTTTTTTCCCTGAATAAAAGCTTCGGTATTATCAATCAGTTTCTTTTTCTGAATTTCATATCCAACTAAATCATCCAAATGTACATGTGCAATATTGGTAATCGGAACGATATGTACTCCATCCTCATCATGTGCCACGCGAAACGCTTTATGTAAACCAAATTTACCTACACCATAGTCTTTGTAAAACTGAGTCAGCGTAGCCTTCATCTCCTCCGGTGTATGATTTGCACGGAACTGCTCCGCAAGGTCGCAAATACGCTGCTGGATTCTGGTATTATAAACCTTACTTTCTTCGTTACTGCTCTTATAATCTTCTATTAAATCCCATGTATCCACATGAAATGCATCTGTCATCGGCTTAAAATCATAATCAAAAAATTCTTTAAAAATCACAATATCATGAAGTACCGCCTGATTAATACTTCCTTCTACCGGACCTATGATTTCACAAGCTCTGCTGTAACTGTTTTCGTCATTAACCAAGAGATTTGCCAAATAGCAGTGCCAGATATTTCCGTAAAAACCATGCTGTCCTGCGATTTCCAAAAGCTCGTGAATACAGCCGTGAAACAAGGCACATTTATCTTCCATATTGTAATAATCATTATCGTAATGCTCCATCAAAAAGGACATATCCGCTAATAGCTTGCCCTCTTCCTTTGACATATTACGATACACAATTAACTCTTTTTCCCTCATGTGTAATATTCTCCTATCCTAGTAATTGCCTAGAATCTTCATATTTCTTGCTTCATCACGAAGACCGCGAAGTGCATTTTTCACAGAAGAATCTGCCAAATTTCCATCAAAATCGATAAAGAAACGATATTCCCAATTACGGTCTTCTATCGGACGGCTTTCGATTTTATTCATGTTTAAATTATTATAAATGAAATGAGAAAGCATATGATATAACGAACCGCTTTCGTGAGGCAATTCAAAACAGATACTTACCTTTTTAGCATCTTTTTTGAAAATTTTCTGGTTCGTCACAATAATAAATCTTGTAGAATTCGAACTGCAGTCATTTACCCCTTTTTTCAAAATCTCAAGTCCGTATATGTCCGCCGCATGTTCGCTGGCAATGGCTGCTTGAGATATGTCTCCATCTTCTTTTACCTTAGATGCCGCAAACGCATTGTTCTGCATACTAATCTGTTTCCAGGACGGATGCT
>SVFS01000048.1 GCA_015056725.1 Lachnospiraceae bacterium
AATTAAACATGTCATATAAAATCTGGATTCCTAAATGCGACATGCCGATTTCGTACACATCAGGAAAGCACATTGCCATTCTGATGTCTACTGTTTCCGGTAATTTTACTACACTATTAATTTCATTCCCGATATACCTTGCCGGCTTTTCGACCTGCATCAGAATATCATCTGATAACGCTAATGTTCTCATAATTTTTTAATAGCAAGCTGTATCGTATGTCTAAAAGTATTGCAAAATAAACATTTTTTTACTTTCGTTACACAAAAATACTGTCTACTACATTCTCCTTTCTAATCTAAACTAATTGAAATCGTTCGGTTTGAATTTGTTCAATTAGTTGTTCATTCTTAGCTTTGAGTTCTTCATAATCAACAAATTGAACAATCAGTTTCTTTTTGTTATCCTCAAATTTTTCAACTTGTTCTTGGAACACAGTGATTCCTTTCAGTTATCAACTGCAACTTATACTTTTTATCAGCTACTACAGCATCCCAAGGACTTTCGTTTCTTTGCTTCTGAATGAGCCTTGATTCCTACAATCTGACTATCCGACACTTTCTCCGCCACCTAACTACACCTTCAGACATTCTATCATTGGTTTCAGGTACTTATACTTGATTGTTTGCACTTGGTATGCTGACTCGTGACTAAATTCATTTAGCATTTTATCTAAGGAGAAATCAAAACTTTTTACTACTATAATTGTGTTTCAAACAAAAATTTCGTTATATGTACAAATTATACTTATACTTTATAAACATTTTTATTTTCTCATAAATATATCGTACTACAATAGGAATAAAAAACATGCAACTGTAATAAATAACCCTTTTAATATAAATATTATTTATAACGATATAGGATAACAATTTTAGCTCTATAAATAAATGCCAAATAAATATATCCAATGAATACTTTCCTAGTAAACTAAATACTTTTATAATCATCAAAGCAATCTTATTATCCGCATACCTATTCAATTTCTCAAAAAATATATTTGCTACAATAATTACCCCCATTGAATATAACATAATAGATAAGTTTGGTGGATTGATTGACAACTTAGGAACGAGCTTATCTATGCCTACCGGATTATGTATGCCTGTAATTCTATTAAAATAAAAGATTTTTGTCGACCATAATCCTATCAACAATATAATTATGCCTATAAAAAGAAAATATTTCTTTTTATTAAAAGATATCTCTTCCTCTCCACATATTATACCCAGTGAATAAATCATTAAATAACTTCCACCTCCTAGAAAAGGAAGATAATCCATAAAACCATAACCAATAGCAAACAACACTAATCCTAAAAGTAAATATCCATACCATCTCCAACTATTCCCTCGATTCTTTATGCATACCACCAAGGCGTATATCATAGGTGATAGAATAGAAAAACAAATAAAATACTTAATAAAGTAGAAATGTGCACTCGCCGAAAAATGCAACAAATAATCAACTAATACTCTTATTTTAGGGCCATTTACCCACGTATCATACAACGTTGAATATGCAATTGTTCCTACAAAATATGCTGCCATTACAGGAAATATTTTTTTCAATACATATCCACATTTTTGCAAAAATGTTTTTAAAATAATTCCTCTATTTTTAAGAGATATTGATGCAGTCACGCCCATCATAAATATCAATGTAGTTACACTATATAAAGTCAACAATTGGATTGCTTCTGATGTATGTAATACAAACTGTTGATGACACACTACAACTGCTATTATTGCTAGTCCTCTTATCTGATATATCCAAGGTATTTTTCTCATACATAATTTATCCTTTCATAAACTGTATTTTTGCCTAGATATCAGTATACGTGATGTACTCTGTAAAATCAATTCCATTTATAAAGTCAGTATTTGCCAAAGAGTTTAATAATGTTTGATAATCTATTCTTGCAACAGACAGATTCTGATACTTCATCATGCACACAAGTCCAAACAGTACTATTGCCAGGATGCAACGCATAACCAACCCTTTTTTAGACACTTCTGTGGGCTGCGATGTCACATCATCTCTCTCCGAATCCATACTGTAATCTGTTGCTTTCAGCCCATACACAAGATTTTCCCGTCGTTTCATCTGCATGCGGTTTTCCTGTTGCTGAAGCTTCAGCTGTTGTTCAAGTTCTAGTTTTTGTTGTACTGACAATAATGACATACATAATCCTCCATAATAAGCTATACGTATGTTTATGCTCGTACAATACAAAAGATGTCTCTGTATTATATACAAAGACATCCTCTATATCATTTCCCTATGAACTTATTTATCTGTTTGCAAGTTCTGTCGTGATTTCTTCCCATGTAACGCCTTTCTCAGCCATGAGTACCATCATATGATATAAGAAATCAGCAATTTCATATTTGATTTCATTTGCATTCGGATTTTTAGCGGCAATAACAATTTCTGTCGCTTCTTCTCCAAGCTTTTTCAGTATTTTATCGACACCTTTATCAAATAAATAATTGGTATAAGAGCCTTCCTTTGGATGAAGCTTTCTATCTTCGATAACACCCATTACTTCTTCAAACACTTTTAGCGGATTCATCTTTTCTTTTAAATCCTTTGAAACAATTTCATTAAAGAAGCAGGTTTTATTTCCGGTATGACAAGCCGCTCCCACCTGACTTACTTTTGCAAGAATCGTATCGTAATCACAGTCCGCCGTTAAAGACTTCACATACTGATAATGTCCGCTTGTTTCGCCCTTTAACCAAAGCTGATTACGGCTTCTGCTGTAATATGTCATCTTTCCGGTCTGGACAGTACGCATGAAGGCTTCTTCATTCATATAGGCAACCATCAGTACTTCATCTGTTTTGTAGTCCTGCACTACAACGGTTACATGGCCATCAGAGTTTAATTTAAAATCTGACCATTTCAGCTTTGATTCTGCAATTTCCACATCCACTCCATTATCTTTAAAGACATTCTTCATGGACATAAGATCTTTGGAATTGTCATTAATCGCATTTCCTGAAATTCCTACAATAGCAGGATTTTCAAACAGTTTTGACATTCCATCCAAGGAACAACTGTTTAAGACAGCAATCGTCGGATCATTTAAGGATGCAGACATCTCTGTTACATTTCCTGCATTTGCAATCCAGATTGTATCGGATATATAGGAATCAATCAACTGTCTGTGGATGGTTAATGTTTCCGGCTTTGTAAAAGATAAACAGATTTTATCCTTTCCGAATTTTAACGACACTTCTTCCGTTATTTCAATATTTTCCGGTTTATCATAATTTAAAACCGCTTTCTGACAGCCTGTATAGAGAATTTTTTTGATATCCTCCATTCGTTTTACATTACCGGCTCCGGTAACAGGGATTTCTACTGTCGCACAGATTTCTTTTAAAATATCAAGTGCTCTGTCATGTTCTTTATCATCCTTTGACATATCAAACACAATAAGCTCATCTGCCCCATTATCGCTATATAATTTTGCCAGTTCTACCGGTTGCTCTGATACCGTCGTCAAATCATTAAAATTCTTAATTGCTTTTTCTTTGTATAAATAGATACATGGGATTAATCGTTTCATGCAAGTGTTCCTTTCGTACTAAGTACATCTATAATTCTTTCATCAAAGGATGTTGCCATATCAAGAGCCTTCGCAAAAGCTTTAAACATTGCTTCAATTATATGGTGTGCATTTCTTCCATCCAAAACCTTGATATGCAGATTCATACCTGCACTGTAAGAGATTGCATAGAAAAATTCCTGAAGAAGCTCTGTTTCCAAATATCCAACTCTCTCTACCGGGAATTGTGCATCAAAATTCAAGTATGGTCTGCCACATAGATCAATAGCACATAATACCAGTGCATCATCCATCGGAAGAATAAACTGTCCATAGCGCTTCATACCTTTTTTATCACCGATAGCTTCTTTGATTGCCTGACCAAGCACAATACCGGTATCTTCAACAGTATGGTGTCCATCCACATGCAAATCACCGTTTACCGTTAAATCCATGTCGAAAAAGCCGTGCTTTGTAAATCCTTCCAGCATATGGTCAAAAAAGCCGATACCGGTTGATATGTTTCCGATTCCTTTTCCATCCAGATTCAAATCCATTGTAATCTGTGTTTCTTTTGTCGTTCTTTTTACAGATGCTGTTCTGTTCATAATATGGCAGCCCCTTTCTGTAGTTGTTAACCTATTCTGCTTTTCTTATTCAAATCGTACTGCTACGGAATTAGCATGTGCAGTAAGACCTTCATTTGTCGCAAAACGTTCAATATCAATATGGTCACGTTCAAGTGCTTCTTTCGAATAACAAATAATACTTGTCTTTTTAATAAAATCATCCACTCCAAGTGGGGAAAAGAATTTTGCAGTACCATTTGTCGGTAAAATATGATTTGGTCCGGCAAAATAATCTCCTAATGGTTCAGAAGAATATTCACCAAGGAAAATCGCTCCGGCATTTTTCACCTTTGTCATTGTCTGGAATGGGTCTTTGGTTAAGATTTCCATATGTTCAGAAGCAATGTCATTTGCCGCATCAATAGCATCATCCATCGATTCTGCCACTAAAATATATCCGTAATTATCAAGAGATTTTCTGATGATTTCTTTCCTTGATAATACTTCTGTAAAGTTTTCTACCTCTTCGGATACCTTTTGGGCAAGCTCCATACTGTCTGTGATTAAAATGGCACTGGCAAGCTCATCATGTTCTGCCTGAGATAACATATCTGCCGCAACATAACGAGGATTCGCATCCTTATCCGCAAGAACAAGAATTTCACTTGGACCTGCAACAGAATCTATACTTACATAACCAAACACCGCTTTTTTGGCAAGTGCAACGAAAATATTACCTGGTCCTGTAATTTTATCAACCTTCGGAATGCTTTCTGTACCAAATGCAAGTGCTGCAATCGCCTGTGCACCACCTACTTTATAAATTTTATCCACACCTGCAATATCTGCTGCAACTAAAGTTCCCGGATTCACTTTTCCGTCTTTTCCTGGTGGTGTTGTCATCACAACTTCGGATACTCCTGCAACTTTTGCAGGGATAACATTCATAAGTACACTGGAAGGATATGCCGCTTTTCCGCCTGGAACATACACACCGGCACGTGATAAAGGTGTAATACGCTGTCCCAAAATAGAACCGTCCGGTTTGGTAGTAAAGAAGCTTTGGCGAAGCTGTTTTTCATGGAAGTCGCGTACATTTGCCGCAGACTTTTTCATAGTTTCTACAAAATCTGCATCTAACTTTGTATAGGCTTCTGCAACTTCTTCCTTTGTAACTAATATAGTGTCTGCATCTAAATCGCATTTATCAAAATTCTTTGTATATTCAAAAATAGCTGCATCTTTATTTTCGCGTACGTTCCGAATGATATCATTTACGATTCCTTCGTATTTGCCATAGCTGCTCGGACTTCTTTTTAACAAATCATTCAATACATTATTTTTTGTTTCATTTGTAAGCTTTACAATTCTCATGTCTGTTTTCCGCCTTATTCTATCTGAATCTTATCTAAATAAAATTGTCTGTATTTACTGTTTGGATAATAAATCCTTCATGTCATGAATCAATTTATTAATTCTGTCATATTCCATCTTCATACTAACAGGGTTCACAATCATCCTTGCAGAAAGCGGACAGATTTCTTCCAGTACTTCTAAGCCGTTCTCTCTGAGTGTGCTTCCTGTTTCGACGATATCTACAATTACATCCGCAAGCCCAACAATCGGACCAAGCTCTACGGAGCCGTTTAATTTAATAATATCAACTGTCTGATGCTTTCTGTTATAGAAATAATCTTTTGCAATCAATGGATATTTTGTTGCTACACGAATACGTTCATGATGTTTTAAAAGTTCTTTTGCTGATGCCGGTCCGCATACACACATACGGCATTTCCCAAAGCCCAAATCAAGCACTTCATATACCCGACGGTTTTCTTCTACAATAGTATCTTTTCCAACTACACCAATATCCGCTGCACCATACTCTACATATGTCGGCACATCAGGTCCTTTGGATAAGAAAAATTTCAGTTTTAACTCTTCATTTACAAAAATAAGCTTTCTGCTATCCTTGTCCTTCATTTCTTCGCAGGTAATACCAAGCTGTTCTAATAATTCCAATGTTTTATTTGCTAATCTGCCTTTTCCTAAAGCAAATGTTAAATATCGTTTATCCATTCTGTTTCATCCTTTATACAAAGAAAATTTTGCTATATCTGTTTTGTCTTGCAAAAGCCATATATTTTTCCTGAGGTTTATTTTTCGGAATCAATTCTACATGCAGACCGTTTTCTCTTAATTCAATCGCCTTTTCCAGTGCCTGCGCAAAATTTTCCTTCTCATATACGATTAATGCATTACTTTCTGATACAGAAACTGCAATTTTCTGGCTGTAAAGAGCTGTCATCAAATCATCAATCACAACCACAAAGCCAATTGCAGGTGCGTCCTTACCAAATCTCTTCAGTAAATTATTATAACGTCCGCCTTTTACAATGGCATCTCCTACACCATATGTATAGGCTTTAAAAATCACGCCTGTATAATACTGATAATTGCTCAGCATACCAAAATCAAAAGAAACATACTGTTCTACACCATAAATCTTGAGCAGTTCATATAACTTTTCCAGATTATCAACTGCTTTTAACGAACGTTCATTTCCAACAAGCGTTTTCGCTTCTTCCAAGACATCCACAACACCAAATAATTCTGTCAGTTTTAAAAATGCTGTTTTATGTACTTCATCAATCTGCTTTTCTTTTAAGATGTCTTCTACTGCAAAAATGTTCTTACCACTTATATTTTCACGAAGTGCAGATGCAGTTTCTTCATCCACACCGGCATCTTCACATAAGCCTTTAAAATAATCCACCTGGCCGATACTTACCTGGAATTTCTCAAGACCTGTACTTTTCAGGCACTGTATAAGCATAGCAATCATTTCCGCATCTGCTTCCACACTGCCATCTCCAATAAGCTCTGCGCCCATTTGTGTTACTTCATTAAGCTTTCCCTGAAGTGCTGACGTATTTGTAAAGGTATTTCCCAAATAACAGAAACGAATCGGCATATCCATTTCCATAAAATACTTTGCTGCACATCTTGCCATGGATGGTGTAAAGTCAGGACGAAGTACCAGCGTATTACCATCCTTGTCAAAAAACTTATATAACTCTCTATAGGATGTTGTTCCGATTTCTTTTGAAAAAACATCCATGAATTCAAAGCTTGGTGTCTGTATATCTTTATATCCGAAACTCTTAAGACGAGCTCTGATCATCTCTTCCAATTTTAATTTTCTTGCATATTCTTCTCCGTATATATCTCTTACGCCTTCCGGAGTATGTAAAATATTCTGATTCATGTTTCCTCCACTTTAGTGTTGTAACGTGCTAATTTGGTAGCATAATAAACTAGCGATAAGTATATATCAAAAAAAAGGAATTGTCAAATCATTATATGTTTCTTTTCTGATACATAATAATCCATGTACTTTCCTTATTCCCTATCCTCTAAATCCTTTTGAAGCATATCCAGATACGGAACAAATACACCCTGTTTTTTCGGCAAAAAATAATCCGTGTTTAGCTCTTCAAATCGAAAGCTTTTTCTGCCGCCTTTTAACATTCTGTCCCAGAAATAATACAGCATTTCAAACGGAAGATAATAAAATACGTCCCGATGTGTATAATAAATCAGAAAGAACGCAATTCCTCCCTGTTTTTCAAACTTCCGCATAAATTCCACCTGATGTGCATGAATATTACGCAGTGTAAATGTATCTACTGCACATTCCTTTGCATCAAAACAAACAGGTATTCCCTGTACTGCCCCAATATAGTCTACCGTACTTTTCTGTTCAAAATAAGCAAGCGTAATATGCCTTGTCTTTTGGTCAATCGTAATGGGGGTAATCGGAGTTGGTACTTTTTGAATTAACGCCAAGCCATTCTCTTCATATTTTTCATTTGTTCTGTTTATTAAATCTTCTAAGGTAGAACCTCTTAATCCTCTGGAATTCCACGTAGGCATATTTGTTTCTCCAATTGTTGAAAAGCTTTGGGCAACATTGTTTCTATCGTTTTCCCCTTTAATGTATCAAGTGCAAATTGTTCTGTAAAACATACTTTATATGCATGAAGCATTTGATGCACATGAATCTGTAAATCTTTAACCGTTTCTTTATATCCGTATTTCGTATCTCCTAATATAGGATATCCTAAATAGGACAAATGCGCTCTGATCTGATGACTTTTCCCTGTTACCAGTTTAATTTCAAGCTTGGTAATATCATAGTCCTTGTCATATGCTACAGGCTTTATCCATGTAATAATCTCAGAAAGCTTTTGTCCTTCCGCAAGTTTTTCTTCCGCTTCTTTTTTCGATGCATATACATGGACTTTATTTGTTTTATCATTCTTTATTAAGAAAGCATGGTGTTTGATTTCTTCACACAGCTTACCCTGTACGTATGTCAGATAAAACTTATCTAATGTCCTTTCTTTTAAAACGTTGCTTAATACCTGACTTCCCTGCAGACTTTTTCCGCATAAAACAAGTCCGCTTGTATTCCGGTCTAAACGATTGCATACAGATGGCTTAAACATCGAAAGAGACTCTGCAGAAACAGACTGTTTTGACAGCAAATATCCTATCATCCATTCATTTATGGATAAATCTTCCGGCTTCGCTTTCTGGGAAAGAAATCCTGCCGCTTTATCCAGTACAAGAACATCCTCATCCTCATATACAACTTTTGCAGCATCGGGGCGGGCTTCATACACCTTTTGACAGCTTGTAACAGAGGATACTGTTTTCTGCATCTGTGTCCCCAAAAAGGCTTCAAAAGTCTCATCACGGAAGAATACTTTCACTTCATCGCCTTCTTTTAAAAGTTCTTTTCCTTCTGCCTTTTTATTATTTAATGTAATATTCTTTTTTCGGAGTGATTTATACAACAGGCTGGTTTGTGCGTTTGGCATAATTCTTTTTAAATATTTATCCAGCCGCTGTCCTGCCTGGGCTTTGTTAATTATAAAGCTTTTCATAGAAACTCCAATGTCCTTAAACGAATCTTCCTTACAAAGATAGATCTTCCATTAACTGTAATACTTCATCCTGCAATTTTGTTTTCTCTTCCATCGCAGATTGCTTTAAGTTTTCCACTCTTTCCAAATACTTGTCTAAATCCGTAAAAATCTTGACCGTAATATCCTTAATTCCATTCTTCATAAACATCGTTTTCAGATGCTCATAGCATGCGTTTTCGTCAAACTTCGCATCTTCTGTATAACCAATCAGATTTTTATTTTTCATAACAACATGGCTGATTTGAAAATTCAGCTTATAACTCGTCAAATATAAATCAAATCGGGATGCCAATCCTTCTGATACTTTTTCTACCTTCTGATATATCTCTTCTGAACATCCTTTCGCACGTATAAACATAATACTTCTGACTGCAAACTGACTTGCCGGCAAAAAACCAAGAACCGCTACAATTGTCAGCAGATTCTTATTAGAGCCTGTCGTAATTCGTCCGGATATATATAAAGAAAATGATAGGGCAAATAAAATAATCGACTTCATCAATTCCATTCTTGTCTGCTTCTTTATATATCCGTACTGTCCTTTTGGATTTTTTAATTTCATTACTTTTTCCTGCTCCTTTTATTCAATTTACGTGGCTTAATCAGACAGTGCTTCTCAAACCCAATCAAATCTTTTCTGTCTGCTTTTATCAGAGCTTCCTTTACTAAATCATACATGTCCGGATTCCGATACTGTATCAGTGCTCTCTGCATTGCCTTTTCATGCGGGTTTTTCGCCACATACACTGGTGTTTTATCCCGTGGATCTATTTCCGTATAATACATGACTGTCGATATGGTTGACGGTGTAGGATAAAAATCCTGTACCTGCTCCGGCATATAGCCAAGATCCCGCAAATATTCGGCAAGTTCAACCGCTTCCTTTAGCGTTGAGCCCGGATGCGAACTCATAAGATACGGTACAAGGTACTGCTTTAAGCCTAGTTTCTGATTATATTCATAATATTTTTTCACGAAACGATCATATACTTTGCGACTCGGTTTTCCCATTTTGGAAAGAACCGCATCCGAAATATGCTCCGGCGCCACCTTACACTGTCCGCTTACATGATATTGAATCATTTCCCGCAGGAAAGAATCATTTTTATCAGCAAGCATATAGTCAAAACGTACTCCCGAACGGATAAATACTTTTTTAACCTTTGGTAAGGCACGTAATTTACGCAGCAGTGCAATGTAATCCGAATGATCCGCATTGATATTTTTACATGGAGTTGGATACAGGCATTGTCTGTGGCTGCATACCCCATTCTTTAACTGCTTTTCACAGGAAGGATGTCTGAAATTCGCTGTAGGGCCTCCTACATCATGAATATAGCCTTTAAAATCCGATTGTTCTGTCATCCACTTTGCTTCCCGTAAAATGGATTCATGACTTCTTACCTGCACAATTCTTCCCTGATGGAACGTTAGTGCACAAAAGCTGCATCCCCCAAAGCATCCTCTGCAACTAATGATGGAATATTTTATTTCCTTTATTGCCGGAACCCCGCCGAATTTCTCGTAACTTGGATGATAAGTGCGCATATAAGACAGATTATATACATCATCCATTTCCTGCATCGTAAGAGGCTCTGACGGTGGATTCTGAACAACAAATATTTTATTTGGATATGCTTCAACCAAGGTTTTTCCGTTATATGGATCTGTGTTTTGATACTGCGTCATAAAACTATCTGCATATCTTGTTTTATTCGCTTTACATTCTTCAAAGGATGGTAACAAAACAGGTTCATATACATCCTCTATGTTCTGTGTACGATATACTGTCCCTTTTATAAACGAAATATCTTTAACCGATATACCTGCATTTAAAGCATCTGCAATTTCCACAATACTCTTTTCGCCCATTCCGTAGCTGATAAGATCTGCTCCGCTATCAAGCAAAATGGAGCGTTTAAAGGAATCTGACCAATAATCATAATGTGCAAGTCTTCTTAACGATGCTTCAATTCCTCCCAAAATAATCGGAACATCTTTATAGGTTCTGCGGATCAAATTGCTATACACTACTGCAGCATGATCCGGTCTTTTCCCTGCAACTCCACCCGGTGTATATGCATCCTCTGTACGTTTCTTTTTAGAAACATAGTAATGATTTACCATAGAATCCATATTTCCGGCACTAACTAAAAAGCCAAGTCTTGGCTTTCCAAGTATCGTAATACTCTTATCGTCTTTCCAGTCCGGTTGGGAAATAATACCAACTGTATAGCCATGCGACAAAAGTACACGACTGATAATTGCATGACCAAAAGACGGATGATCCACATATGCATCTCCGATAACGTATACAAAATCAAGAACATCTATATTCTGTTTTTTCATATCCGCTTTGGATATTGGAAGAAACGTATTTTTCATATCCATTTCCTTATCCTAAATTCAAATGCCTGTAATCATCCAAATAATAATCCGCTAATACATGCTTTTCTCTGTCAGAATCCATCGAATACGCATCTTTTACCGCGCACACTTCCATATTCGCAGCTTTTCCGGCTTTTATCCCTGCCGGAATATCTTCAAACACAAGACATTTCGACGGCTCAACCTGTAATTCCACTGCTACTGCAAGATATATATCCGGTGCCGGTTTCCCGTTCGTTATATCTGAACCTGTTTTAATACAGCTAATATACTCACTAATTCCATGTGCTTTTGCAATGACATCCATTAGTTCTCTGGAATTACTTGTCGCAATTCCCATTTTAATGCCTTTTTCTTTGCAGAACTTTAGTAATCGAAGCACTCCCGGCTTTAGCATTACTTCATCTTTATATTTATCAAATGCCATTTCATTCCATGTATTCATCATATCCTGAACGGATTGATGAATTGGGAAATGCTCTTTAAAATAGCATGCTGTCTGATAAAAGCTCATCCCTTCTATTTCCTGTTGCAGGTTGGAAGGTAATGGTATATCAAACTTAGCCAGATAATCTCTGTCTATTTTTTTCCACATCCACATGGAGTCTACAAGCGAGCCATCCACATCAAAGATAACTGCTTCTTTTCCCTTTAACACCGGTAGTCTTTTGTGTAAATAATACGTTTTAAGCTCGCTGATTTCTTCCTCTGTCAGATAGCGCCACTGTTCTTTTTCCAATGCTTCATCCAATACCAGGCTTGCCATCTGAAGGCGTTTCAAATAAACCACTTCATTTCCTACTGCTTGAAGCATCCTTTTTACCTGATGGAAACGTCCTTCTGTAATATATAAATACAATATCTTTGCTTCTTTGATAATAACCTTTGCCGGCAATGTCTTTATCTCATCTCCGATATCAACACCTTCTTCTAAAGCAATTGCATCTTCAAAGCTTACAGGATATTTTGTATGCACCTCATACTTTTTTACAACATGTCTTTTCGGTGATAATAGAGCATGTGATAATTCTCCGTCATTTGTCAGTAAAAGAAGCCCCTCTGTATCTTTATCCAGTCTTCCTACCGGAAACAAATCTCTGGCTACTCCCCGGCAATACTCAACAACGGTTCTTTCCTTTGCATCTTCTGTTGCACAAACAACTCCTGCCGGCTTATGTAACATGATATACACATTTTTCTGATATCCGATTTCCTTTCCCTGAAACACTACTACATCCCTTGTTTCATCAATTTTGCAATCGGATTTCTTTACAGATTCATTATTTATTTGTACCAGCCCTTTTTTAATAAGCTGCTTCACTTCTGTGCGCGTTCCTAATCCTGCATCACATAAAAACTTATCCAAACGAATCAATTATTTTCCCTTTTCTTTCTTCTTCTCTATTTCTATTTTTTCTTCTTATTTTCCCTTAAAATGCATACATTACTGTAAGAATACTGTTTTGTGGTCTGTATGCTTCTGATTATTTTAGTGTTAATTATTTCTATCTTTTTCCATTCTGCTTTATCGGTTCAATACGCCTCTCAAGCTCTGTCACTATGGTTTGAGCATATGATTCCGTCTCTGTTTCCTTTTATGGTTCTTTCGGGAATCATCGTCAGAAAAGGGTACAGTACTACTTTTTCCAAACCCTTCTTTCCTATTGTCGGGAAACTGTATCATATCAATCCTACTATGTGTACAACCATGTTGCTTGGGCTTTTGTTCGGATTTCCCTTAGGAGCAAAGACGATAGCAGAACAATATCAATACGGATATTTGAGCAAAAAACAGGCAGAATATTTACTCGCCTTTTGCAACAATATTGGTCCTATCTATCTGCTAAGCTTTGCTTTTCCGCTATTGCAAATAGCCGGGCCACTACTGCTTATCCATATTGCAATTCCTCTTCTATATGGCCTTTTTCTTCGTTATACATTATACCGTTCCTTACCGGTTGCAGCTCCATCCGATAATCCACAGCACTTTGCGGATACAATCAGTGCCATCGATGACTCTATCACTTCAGCCTGTATGGCAACAATGAAGCTTGGCGGCTATATGGTTTTCTTTATTCTTTGGAATTTGCCTGCTGCATTCCTTCCTCATTTGAATATCCTGAAATACACACCGGCATTGCTGGAAATCACAAGCGGCTTAATCCAAAATCAGCCTGCTCCATATCCAGCCATGGTACTTATCACATTTTCCGGTTTGTCCTGCTATGCCCAGACCTACACCTGTATAAAGCATACGGACCTTTGCTTTACGCCTTATTGTATTCACAAGCTGATACAAACAAGTATCTCTGCTATCATTTACGGTGTTTTCTTTTTTTCTTTTTAGTCATTGCTTTTGATAGTACAAGCACAAAAAACATAGATACCAAAAGACTTGTTCCTACAATACATAAAACAAGTTTTATATTATCAATCGGTTTTTCTTCTGCTCTTTGAATGATATAAAGCTCATCCGGCTCTGTGGATATTATTTCTTTTGTTTTATCTTCTACTACGACTTCTTCCGAAACTGCTTCTGTTACTTCCTGTTTAAAAATAGCATTTACAGAAACGCTTTCCGATTCCGATTCGATATCATAACCATTTAACACACGACAGACCAGCTTAATCTGTTTGCCGTAAGGAATGTCAATAGACTTATGTACCTGTCCGTCTTCTGATACGTCTTCACGCCATTTTTGTAATTCACTGTAGTTTATACCTCCATCTATGGAATAAGCATAATATAAAATACCCGAATCACCATCATCTGCAATTAATGAAAAGGTAAGCGTTCCCTTTTCTTCGTCTGTAGAAACAGAAGTGATTTCGCAATTTTCCGGTGGTGTCAAATCCGGTTTGACAGGCTCTGTTGGTACCCAAACTTCTGAAACCTGATAATCCGAATAATCCACACCCAATTCTTTTGAAGACAACTTAAAATATTTCGCAACAGCAGTTGCATCTAATCTTCCCAGTTCTTTTAATTTTTCTTCCGTCTCATGTCTTCCTGCATCTTCCGGTCTGTCCAAATAGCAGTGTTCTAATATAGCAGATGGAATCTCATATTCAGTACATGCCCTGATGACACCATAATAATCCGTTCCCTGTTTATTCAGACGCGTTTTGACGCCACGACTGTATAATCCTAAATCCGTCATATGATTCAGATAAATTTCTCCGAAAGCATATCCTTTTGAATACCCTTCTCCAAACGCGGATACCCATATTTCTGTACCGTAAAGAGTATGATATTCTGACATATTAAAATGAAGACTATATAAAAAATCCGCATTCTTTTTGTCAGCAAATGAAGCTCTCTCCTGTAAGGACATATCTTTGTCCTCATCTCTTGTCATATAAACGGTAATACCTTCATATTTTTCGAGTTCTTCTTTCATTGCCTTTGCAACAGTAAGTAATATATCTTTCTCATCCCTGCCCTCCCATTGGGCTCCAAGATTTTCACCACCGTGACCGGGATCAATTACAACTTTTACATTATCTGCTTGAACAGGCATCTTTATGAAAAATATACATATCAAAGATAGCAATATAAAGTTTCTTATTTTTTTAATTGTTTTCATCTAATTCCCTTTTATATTCTATAAAATTCCCTCATTACTTTTACATAAAACAAGCCGGTTTTAATAACCGGCTCGTATTTTTCCTATTTCTAAATAAGATCTAATGAAACAGCGCCGGAAGATTTTCCGGAAGAAACGGTAGGTGTTTCTTCATCATATGCTTCAAAATCATCATCAAATGATTCTTCTGCCGGAACCAGCTCGTTTCTGTTTGCTCTTACAATTTCCTGATACTCTTTTAAGTGAGACATCATAGTATCATAATCAAACGCTACTGTAGTCATTGCATTATCAATCACAGATTCCACATGTGCAAGCAAATCATCTGTATACTGAATCGCCGCAATTCTCATATTATTAGCTTCAATCGTTGCTGTATCCAGAATATCCTGAGCCTGTCTGCTTGCCATTGTAACAACTTCATTTGCCTGCTGATATGCCTGCTGCATGATTTCATGTTCATTAATAAGCTCTGTTGTCTGTACCGTTGCATCATTAATCAGTTTATCTGCTTTCGCTCTTGCATCATTCAAAATTTCTTCTTTATTCTGAATAATTCTTTGATAACGTTTAATTTCATCCGGAGTTTTCGCACGGAGCTCACGAATCAACTCTTCAATTTCATCCTTATTTACCAAAATCTTTGTATTGGAAAAAGTCTGATACTTACAACTGTCAATATATTCTTCAATTTCATCAATTAGCTGTTCAATTCTGCTCATGATTGTTCCCACCTAATGCCCATATTTCTCGTACATCTGTTTTGCAATAAATTCCGGTACACACATTGACAAATCACCATGAAACATTGCAATTTCTTTTACCGCCGACGAACTTAAATACGCATACTCTAAATTCGTAGTCAGAAACATCGTTTCTAATTCCCCATGTGATAAAAGCTGATTCGTCTGGGCAATCTGTAACTCATACTCAAAATCCGTTATCGCTCTCAGTCCACGGATTGCCACATGTACATCTTTCTTTTTCGCATAATCAATTAACAAGCCACTAAAAGAATCAATCTTAACATTCGGATATTCTTTCGTCGCTTCCTCTAACATTTTAACACGTTCTTCCACAGAAAACAATGGAGTCTTCATTTTGTTATCAAGGATACTGACTGTTAATTCATCAAAAATCTCTGCCGAACGTTTAATAATATCCAAATGACCATATGTCAGTGGGTCAAAACTTCCCGGATAGATTGCTTTTCTCATATATTAAACCCTTTCCAAAAAAACATGTTTATTTGTCTTGTAGCATTTTTCCTTGACAATATGGAAACCATATTCCGAAGCAAAATCAAAATCTCTTTTTATATCAGCTTCAAGTACAATTAAGGTATCCTCTGTCACATAAGGCATATCCTTTAATGCACTTAACAGTCTTTCATAGTGTTCTTCCTGATACGGTGGGTCTGCAAAAATAACATCCACTTCTTTTTCATGAATACCATAAAGTGCCGCATACGCATCTTGTTTACATAACACAGACTTCTCTGTCATTTTTGTAAATTTCACGTTATCTGCTATACACGCAAATGCTTCTTTATTCTGTTCAATAAAATATGCTTTTTTTGCTCCACGGCTGAGTGCTTCAATACCAATTGCACCACTCCCAGAAAACAAATCTACAAAAACAGCTCCCGCAAGATAAGGCATCAGCATATTAAACAATGTCTCTTTTACACGGTCTGTTGTAGGTCTTGTATCCAATCCCTTTGGAGTCTTTAAAGGCAGACTTCTTGCTGTCCCTGCAATCACTCTCATACTCGTACTTTCACACCTTTCGTATCACGGCTACCGAGTTTTAATTTATTCAGTTCAATCTTTTTCGATTTATATTCAATCGTCTGTTCAGCCGCATTTACTGTATAATATACCGATTCCACGCAGTCTTTTACGCCAAGCTTCATTCCTCTTACACCAATAGCTGCTTTCTTCTTTTCCGGAATCTCTTCTAATGGGAAGCGCAGGAAATATCCTTCTGTAGTCTGCAAAACAATATTTCTTTGGTCTGTAAGTGCCATAACGCTGACTACTTCATCATCATCTGCCAGTTTAGTTGCTGCTACCGTTCTCTTGGTAACATCAAATTCT
>SVFS01000049.1 GCA_015056725.1 Lachnospiraceae bacterium
TTTGTTTTAGGATTCCTTCGCCTTTTCATTTCCTAATTTGTTATATTTTCCTCTATATGCAATATGCATCTTCCTCATTATATAGGATGAAATGTTATCTTGCAAGTGGATTGTATACAATTATACATGATTATTCAGCTACTTTTTTAAACATTTAATAATGTCATCAATTTTTCATAATTATCGATTCTATGAGGATATGTACAGTTCTTACAGCATTTCCTTTTTACACCATCATATTCTATATAGGACGGATTCCCCGGACAATCCTTTTGGTTATACAAAGGGCAAAAGCAAAAAAGACAATTTATCCTTGTCACATTTTCATGACAAGGATAATATTCACATTGTTTATTCTCGAAAAATTTGTATGCATCTTCCATTCGTCGTATTCCTTTTCTAACATTATGAAATCAAATTGTATTTCATTTTAATACGTTCCAGTTTCTCCAACATTCCATCCGATAGAAACCACAAAAAAATGCCCGTCGCTGATGCGTGCACACAATCCATTGGAAATCCCGTCAGATAATAACTCATAAGCATATTTCTGTTTAAAGTCCCATTTCCCCAAATGAGTGCCGATACAGGATTCATAAGCCCGCCATATATCAAAACAGTACAGATTACACCAAATATACATAATGAGCTTTTCGCTCTTCGCAGCCATCCTTTTTGGTACAACACTCCTGCCAAAAATCCCACGATTCCCATTGCAAACATTTGCCAAGGAGTCCAAGGTCCTTGCGAAAATAAGACATTGGATAACAGCATAGACATTGCTCCTACCAAAAATCCAACCTCTCCTCCTAAAGCAACTCCCGCCAAAATTGTTAATGCCATTACCGGTTTAAACTGCGGTAGCATAAAGAAAACCGCTCGCCCCGCAACACAGATTGCACAAAGTGCTGCAATAACAACCAATTCCCTTGCTTGCGGCTTTCTTTTTTCAAACATTAATGCAAACGGCAACATACATTCCAGTAAAACAACAAGCGATATTATATAGTAGTTTTGAACGCCAACATAAACCACACTCACAAATAAGGTAAGTGGTATCAGCATTGTAATCATAACAGCTGCCGTTTTCGTTCTTTGGGACAGCTTTCTGTTCCCGACCTGTAATGGCACATATCTCTGTTCATTAGAACGTTTATGTATAAATAGTGCTACACCAATCAGACAAACAGAAAAAGCAACATATAAAAGCATTTGCTGTTCCCCTACGACGGTGACTCCGGTCTGATTAATGATGCTGCTCAAATCTGTAATTTTGATGGCATATAAAAAAATCAATCCGGATAATGCACCGAAAAACGCTACTCCCAGCTTTCGCCACAGCGGTAAAGCATGCTCTTCTACACACTCTTTTTCGCTGTCTCTTCTCCAAATCGTATCTGCGGTAAGTTCTTCTTTTTGAGGTACATATTGCTTACCACCAATGGCTTCTATAATCTCCTCAACAGTTATTGCATCTTCAATGATGCCTCTTGCGATACGATTTGCTGCCGTTGTATAAAAATAATTCTTTCGAAAAAAATTTCTTGTCGCATCTTCTGTCACAATATTTCCGTCAAAAAACAGTGCACAGCGATGTGCATATCTGGCACAAAACTCTATGTCATGACTTACCATCACAACACATACTCCTGCAGCACACAAGCATCTTAATATTTCTGCAAACCTTGCTTTAAATTGTATATCCATTCCTTTCGTAGGCTCATCCAGCAATAAAACATCCGGCTTAAAAAGTAATATTTTTGCCAATGCCAGTCTCTGCTGTTCTCCCCCTGATAAGTCATAAGGATGCTTTTCCTCTAAGCCTTCCAGCTGGCACAGCGTAATCATTTCTTTCAATTGTTTCTCATATTCTTCTTTTCGCGGATTCTGTTCCTTTAACGTCTCCTCCAAATCTTCACGTACTGTTTTTTCCAAAAACAGTATCTGTGGATTTTGTGGTAGCAAACAGACCTTTCCTTTTACCGAAACGGTTCCTTGATATGGTCTATAATAACCTGCCAGTAATTTTAAAGTAGTCGACTTTCCCGTTCCGTTTCCACCTAAAATTGCGAGAATTTCTCCTTCATATGCCTGCATAGTCGCCCCTTTTACAACATCAGGCTTTTCTTTCTCATAGCGAAACCATGCATCCTCTATGCAAATACTTCTGTTTGTCCCAATTATTTGTTCACAATCCACGCTTTCTTTAACAGAATGCCGCTCTACGTATGCTTTTAAAAGTGCTTTACCTTCCTTCACTGTAACAGCACATTTTTCTTCTGTATCAATACTTCCCCACAACTGCATTGCCGTTGGCATCACTCTAAAAAACACATGACCTTTCTCTTTTAAATAGTCACCCAATTCTTCAACAGTTCCTTCCATTAAAAGTTTCCCTTTTTCAAGCATGACGACTTTTGTTGCCATAGGGAGAACTTCTTCCAGACGATGTTCTGCCAATAGGATTGTGGTGCCTAATTCTTGATTTATTTTTAGAATTGTAGCTAAAAATTCTGATGCCGCAATAGGATCCAGTTGACTTGTTGGCTCATCTAAAATCAGTATTTGGGGCTGCATAACCATCACAGATGCTAAGTTTAAAAGCTGCTTTTGTCCTCCTGAAAGTTCATTTACATTTTTATAAAACCAATTCTGAATCCCAAAAAAGGAAGCCATTTCCACAACCTTTTTACGAATGGTCTGCGTATCCACACCTAAGCTTTCCAGTCCAAATGCCAGTTCATGCCACACCTTATCCGTTGCAATTTGGTTTTCTGCAGATTGTGTCACAAAGCCAATTTTTGTCACTTTATCATAGCCACTCAACCTGTCATATTCCTGTCCATTCAAATAGATACAACCACTTCTGATTCCATATGATTCTATAGGTTTTAACTGACTAAGTAGTGTGGATTTTCCACACCCGGAAGCCCCACACAACACAACAAATTCACCTGCGTCAATGGATAACGAAACATCTTCTATTGCCGCCACTTTGTTATTAGGATAATAAAATGTCAAATTTTCAATCTTGATAATTTCCATCGTCTATCCTCTCTTTTATCAAGCCAAACAGGCGTAAAACATAACGCCGTATAAGTAAGCAGTATACTTATCGTAAATCCTTCTGCAAATGTTCCCCGAATACTGGGAAAATACCGCCAAAACAATCCTCCTGACAAGCTTCCATACAATAAATATGTACTGCATATCCCCATCCACAATAACACTTCTTTATCTCTTTTACGAATCTGATAAATAGAAAAGGCTGTCCTTTTTTGTAGTCCATAGCCTCTGCATTTCATACTATCTGCGGTTTCAATTGCATTTTCTAATGACCATGTCACCATAATAGAAAAGCAAGCAAATGCTATCTTCATTCTGTCTCGTATACTTCCACTCGAAGTATCTTTCCTAATACCAGCTTGTGCTTCTTTTACCTGATGGAACTGCTCCATGAATCTTGGTATAAAGCGAAGCCCCATACTCAGTACAAGAGATAGTGCCGGAACGATTCTACCAAACAGATATACAAACTTATCTGATGTCATGACAGAAGAATAACATCCAAACCACAGCAAAACCGCCGACAGCATCATTGCTGCTGCCATTCCATATACAACACTTTCCAACGTAAACGGATTCCCAGATGGAAGATAATACAGTATAATTTTTCCCTGATGGTTAAACGCGGGATTAATTACTGCCGTCAGAAGCATCATCGGTGCTACCGCTTTCATCAAAAACTGTGCTGTTTTTTCCTTGTGCAAATAATAATAATAATTAAGTGCAGACACGAAAGAAATCAGCAGGCAAAGCGGATGCATAAAGCACATGGAAAATGCAAACACAAGCAAAAAATACGCAAAATTAACAATCGGATGATAACTTGAAAAACTATCTATATGCTCCATAACTATCCTCCTGTCATTTTAATTGCCAAGTGCATTACTTCCTCCGATATCTTTTCCCAGATTGCAGGTATACCGCCATTCTACCACTTCTCCGGACTCCAGCTGATACCTGCTGCATCCATAATTCGGATACCATCCGTTCACACGATACATCCAGCCCGACCCGCTTCCGCAATCAAATTCATACAGATTGTGGATTCCTTCCACATACGCACTATTATATATTGGTGTCCATGATGCCTCCATCTGGATTCCGTTTTCCCTGCAAACCCGTTGCAATACATCGTAAACCGATTCTCCTTCATGAAACGTTACGGTTTGTGCTTTTAAAATCGTACCGCCACTAGGAACTTCATCTAATTTACCTTCCGCCAAATCTTCCAAATGATTCAGAATAGACGAACATTCTATTGAAAAAGTGCATGTATATTCTTTCTCCTTATCCACCTGCCGTTCATCGGGTTCTACAGGCATCGGTTTTCCTTCCGGAATCGGGTCTGTCAAATATTCATCCTGTACCACTTTTTTCCCGTCTGATACCGTTCTATTTCCTGTGCTTTCCGCAGAAGAAACAATTTCTTTTGTGGTATTTTCTATGGAAGATAAGTAAGAATCCGTTTCTATCTCTTTCTGCTTATCTTTTGCCGAACTGCCGTTAGTGCTGTTCTTTTCCGCATCCTCCTGCTTCGATGCTTCAGCTTCTTTCTCGCCCGTACTAATTATTTCTTCGTCAGATGCATATGCGGGGCTCAATGGCGTAATCACATACTTCCCAACCGAACTTTCTACCGGAAAATTCAAAATACTGTTTTCACTTCCTGTAATGCTTGCAGTACAAACTGCTGTCTCCTCTGTTCCATTCAATTGTGCAACAACAGCACTTTCCGCATTCCACAATTCATTTAAATAAATAGACAAAACCGCTGGGAATCCATAGTTTTCCTCTGACAAATGTTCAAAAACTATTTTTTGTGCATCTTTTTTCTCAACAGAAATTGCCAGATTACAATCTTTACACGCTTCTAAATCACTACCAAAAACAGTCCACTCATATGCAACATCATTACTAATTCCGGTAAAGGTAATTACTCCATTTTCTTCCTGAAGCTGTCTGAAAATATCTTTTGAAATAATACCATCTTCCGGGATTTCCATTCTTCCTTGTAAAACTCTTTCCTTTTCTCCTACCGAGCCACAACCGGTCAGGCACAGTAATATCAAAACGCAAAGACAAATACGTCTCATTCTTCTTCGTATTCTAAATATATTTTCCTTCATTTTTCTATCCATCTGTCACTCTCATCATGCTTTTGTATTATTCACCAACTACAATTCTTCCGTTTTCTGTCTCTAAGGTGTTAGTTGTCATTGCCAGACTCTTTTCTTCTTCTACATTTGCAAAAATAGCATCTTCCAGACAAAGCTCATAAATATCCCCCTTTTTCGCACTACCACGTAGTCGGAAGCACAAATGAAATAGAACGTTCTCAGTCTCATCAAGTGCCTCCTTTGTAAACGCATATTTTCCTCCTGTCATATCTAAATACATCAGGTTAATCTGCCCTATTTCATTACTCTTTTCCACATTTACGCTCCATGTTGGCAATTGATATCCCGAAGAAGACCTGCTGTCTGTAATCCGCACTGTCCCTTCTTTTATCCCAACAAATTCCAGTTTCGATGGGTCGAAGCTGATGCAAAAGCTTGCTGCCGGATATAGGTTTTCTTCCAACGTTGATATTTCTACATTTAAATCTATGATTTCTGTACAATCTTTGTTTATCTTCTGTGGTGTTTCAATGGTAACAGTTGGGATAGTGGCAAAAAAGCCACGATCCCCTTTATGAAAGTACCCAAAACAAATCACCGCAATTATTGCAATTAATACAATAATGGTGCCTATTATCAAAATGACACGTTTATTCCGTTTCTGTTTCTTCTTCATCTGCAATCACACTCTTTAATGCTATTACTTTATTTACAACTGCAAAGTCATCTCCATTTACAAAATATTCCACGATTCCCAATGCATCATATGTATTGAGGCGGCTATCCGCATTAACATTTAATGCTAATATGTCTCTGTCTTGTGGAGATGATGACTTTCTAAGCCAGAAGTTTACAGATGCTAATGCATCTTGTGCATTTACAATTCCATCTCCATTTGCATCCCCAAAGCATATCTCTTCTGCTTGTTTGTCCACATCTATCTCATAGTGTTCCCCCAGTGCAAAATTTTCCAATTCCATAGAAGCATCTGCAATACAAACGTAGGAAAGAATTCCCATTTTTTCAGAAAACTCTTCACTATACAGAAGAGACAAGGTTTCCTTTCCATCTGTATAAGAAAGCTTCGCATTCTCTTCTATACCTGTTACGGCTACAACTACTGCTGTTTGCTCCGATGAAATCAAATCCATATCATCCCCCGTATACAACTTCATCGCACTATAACCGATTCCTTGTACAAATTGGATGACTGCCAATGAATCTGTAATATCAACAATCATCATAGAATCTTCTTCTATTGATTCGGAAGTAAGTTTAAATGACATTCCCAATAAGGATATATTTAATTCCGCAAGCCTTGTTATATCGATCTCTTCTGCAATTTCAAAAGATATCGTCATGAAATCGCTTACATTGCCATTTCCATTAATAGTAATGTCTTTGTTTTCGGATAAATCAGCATATACTAATCGGAGTTTCCCTGTATCTTCTTCTAAATAATAATTTAACTCTCCGCCACTTACGGCATTTCCCATTGTTACTTCTGTCACAGTTAGTACATCCGGCACTGAAACAATGGCATCCATTAATTTATATCCTGCATCATTATTCCAACCTTTTAAGCTTATGACGGCATTAAATTCCGTTCCCTTTTTATTCGATATTTTCTCAGGCAATGAAATTTTTGCTGACATTTCCCCCTGTACTTCTTCTTCCCCTGAAACATCTGTCATGTCATACAATCCATTCTTTTCATTTAAGAGTCGATTGTACGCCACCAGGGCATAACATGCCTGATCCGTTGCCATCGCATCGCTTCCGCCTGTCTTTATATGACAAAATCTTGCTTCTGTATCTATATAGAAGTCCAGCAGGGCATCCACTGCCGAAGTATCTCCTTTCACAAATTCGACATCTGTGTCCGGATTAATCCCCCATATAGAGCATGCTACGATTACCTGGGCAACACTTTCACAATTACTCTCTCCATCATAAATATATCCACCGTCTGCCTGTTGCAAGGTTGACAGACAGGAAAAACCGTCTTTAGCAGCAGCTGCTACATCCGATTCAGACCGGTATGGATATAGTGCCTGTAATGCCATAGCTGTAACATCCGGATTTGCTACCGTTCCGGACAGTGCCCATCCACCATCAGCAAGCTGATTTTCCAAAATATAATCCACACACTGTTGCCTAATAGTTGTATCTTCCGTCGTGTAATCTTTAGAATCCAATGCAATTAAAGCAAAAATCGGACCATTAATCCCTTGCTTTTTAATCCATGCAAAATCTCCGTACGGAGTAAGTAAATTCCACTTCCCTACTTTTGTCGCATCTTTTCCAATCGCCGAGAGAGCCAATATCAGACGGGAGTTTTCTGTAGATTTCGTTTTATGTAATGCTCCATTCAAATTAACAGAAGTAGCCGTTGCATCTACAATTTCTACAATTCTGTCATAATAATCTTCAAAGTATTCAGCACCGGTATTATAATAGCCTCCTCTTGCAAGGCTTAATACGCTCCATTCTCCAGCAGTTGTTCCGAAAGACGGTTCGCTAACGGTTGTTGCAAGCTGTGCCAATGTTGCATTTAATACTGCACTTACGTCTTGCGGCGTTCTATCCGTCTTATTATCTGTGTCCGTAGTTGTATCTTCTGCAGTCAATAGTTTCTCTGCCGCTTCATCTACTTCTTCCTGAGTTGCAACCAGATTTTCCATTACCGGAAGTACCTCTGCTTTTACTATCGTATTATCGCTATTTGCATAAGCCATATACAGCATGTCTTTATTTGCATGTTCAAAATATACATCTGCACCCCAACCGGAATCATATCCTAAATCAGAACCCATTCCGGCTAATGTATAATGCCAGCGCACAACATATGTCCCCTCATAGTCTTGACATGTCACACCTGCGTTTTCGACTAATTTATAAGCTGCACTTCCGAGATTAATCATAAAATCATTAACCGTAATCATCCAACCGGACATATAGTTATAATCAAATTCCCCTAAATATTCATCCGAATTACCCATATGGGTATCATTATCCGGACCGCCATTTTCTGTAATAATTCCCGGAATATCCGTATATCCCTTGTCGATATCTTTGATAGATGATAAATAGAAATCACTTTCCCAGTCACCTGTACTCTCATATTCAAATCCTTTATCAATAAACATCGCAAGTGTCACAAGTGCACCCGTTAAATCTTCTTCCACATAAGGACCATATCCTTCCTGTCCCAATAGTGTATTGATTTCATCCAAACTATATGCTGTCGGCTCTACATAAAAACCTTGTCCTAAAGTTGCACCTTCTACCGATACTACCACTTGAAAATCATCCGTTTCGTTTGTTGTTACCGGCAGAGCATACGCCACAGACGGATTTGATGTTAAAAATAGTACACATGCCATTAAGCATGCTAATACATGTATTGCTTTCTTTTTCATAATTCACCTCTATAATCTTGTTTTTCTTTTATGTGCAGTCTTTTTTGGGGTTTCTTTCTTTTCTTTCAATCCTGCTGACTCCAATGCTCTCGGCCAAGGACCAAGAAATGCCTTGATTCTGGATAAGGTAACAGCATCAAAATCACTTTTTGCAGGAAGCATCCCCAACTCATCATACTTATCTTGTAGTTGTTTTATCGCCCACGCCATTTTTTCTTCCTTTGTCATTCTGCTTGCCTCCTTCCCATTACAAAACCTTGTAAATTTGAACATAAAAAAGCTCTTTTCCACATATGTGAAAAAGAGCACAACAGATTATATACATAGCAAAGTAAGCTTTAGATAACACAAAAGAGTGCATTACCAAAGCTTCTATAGCTTAATAACCGGTTGCACTCTTCACGCCCAAACATGTAAAACCAAATGAAAATACGGTAGGTCTCCTGACTTATGATTACGACATACGTCGAAAAGAGTCGCCTTCTCAGAATACTATTCCAATGACTGTAGCAAAAGACATTCCTGCCTTTTACCGCTCGACTCTTCCTTTTCAAATACAGTAATGGCGGTTGTTCCAGACTCAAACTGGATTCCCTTTTTATCTACTCAGTTCACAACTTTTCAAACCGTATTTTCTATATCAATATTTAATTCCACTAAAGATTAGCACAACGAAATTTTTTCGTCAATACTCAATTGAATTCCGTTGTTTCGTTGTTTTCTATTAGTTTTTGAAATTCGGATTCAGACATATTAAAATGAACTGCCGCGTCTTTCATTGTGATAAGACCATTCTGAATCAGTTTAGTTAAAGTAAAATGGATACCTTTTTCCATACCTTTCTCAATACCTTTTTCCATACCATATTCAAACTGGTCTTTTTTTAATAGCTCTAGTTCTTTCTCTTCATCATATTCAAATATTGATAATCCCACGATCTCCCTCCTGTTCTTGTTTAAAAAATCTGTAAGAATGTTGTCCTTTAAACATTCGTTGATAGATTTGTTAACCGCTTCTTCCAGAGACATGTTACCTCCTCTGCGAGAACACAAATAGACATAAAAATCCCGCTATGTTACAGTTTTAAAATTTTGAGTTTTGAAATTTAAGCATGATTTCTTTAGAACTTTTAGAATGTTAGAATTTCAGAAACAAATCCGAAAGATTTGCCCTAGATAAAAAGAAATTTCCTATTCAGATGTTACTCTCTCTTGTCTTTCGAACATATGTTTGCTATGATGTATTTAGGTGCTACCATAACGGTAGGCGGTTAGTCTTCCACCAGAGGACTGTGACCTCTGTTTACATAGAAATCCACTCGTGGAAATCTCAAAATGGAGGATTTGCTTATGCTAACCATCGAAGGTTTGATTGCTGTTATTAGCCTTTGTGCTACTTTCTTCAGTCTTGGCTATTCGTTTGGTAAGAATAGCAAGACACAAAAATAACCGCCTGGTCCTGAGAAAACTTGGCGGTCATTTTTGATCATCAAATAAATTAGGCTGACCGTCTATCGGTAGCACTTTTCTATAAATATATTATCATTTTGACTCTGTTATGTCAAACATCCGTTTGATTTTCATTCTATTTCTTATCAACAAACATACTGTCTTGAATTTTATAATGCGTATTATCAAAGACTTTTCGACATAGTACAATCATAATAGCAAAGAAACCAAGCTTATAAACAAGTCTCTTTTCTGAATTGTGTTGCTAGGAGGAATAAGATGCAAGCAGATGAGTCCACAATGAAAAAATCGAAAAACTAAGTAGAAGTTATAAAGAAACCTGGGGAAAAGAAGTAGATTATACTATTTTGCCTCGTGAAATAGCTCAAGAAGAATTTGTAAAATGCCTAGAGTTAATGATTGAAGACAATTTAAGCTTAATTGTAGCATATACTAAGCTATTTAAGAAATAGAAACACTTTTCAAAAAGGTAGATAAACAAAAAGGTTAACTTATATGAAAAAGATAATAATAACTTTTTTAACTATAGCAATAATTTTTATTGGTGCAATAGCATCATATAAAGTGATAGCAGGAAATAAAATCGAAGATAAGACATATGCGTTTCTAGAAACCAAAGGATATATCAAAGATGATATTTTAGATTTAGATATAAAGCATTCCTTTATAAACAAATTATTGTCTTTTAATGAATGGCGAATTTTTGTAACCTTTAAAAATGAACCTGATATTACGCTTGCTTTTGCATACCGCAATAACGAAATAATCAGGCAAGGCATTAGTAGCACATCCCCGTTGGATAAAGATGAAATCCTATATTATGGACAAAAATTTGACGACGGAACATTAAACTCAAAAGCTACAGCAGAGCAAGTCATCACATCCGATCAAAATGATGAATCCGATGAACTCATCACATACAACGGAAAAGAATACAAAAAATCCGAATTATGCAATGCAACATTACATTGGTTAGAACTATCTGAACAGGAAAGAATGTTTTCATCATATTTACCACCGGAACTTATGACATTTGAGGAAACATGGGGAATCACCTTAACCACAGACAATATTACTCCATCAAGTATTACTATCAAATGTACTCAATCCGGAGGAGATGCCATCGGAGAATTGCAAACCGGTAGTTGGTACATTTTAGAAAACTGGACACAGGAAAGCGGCTGGAAAGAAATGCCTTATGCTATTCAGAGTGAATTTGCCTGGACTTCGGAAGCTTGGATAATTCCAATGAACGATACTGTAGAATGGGAAGTAAACTGGGAATGGCTATATGGAAAAGTTCCAGACGGCAAATATCGAATCGGTAAAGAGATCATGGATTTTAAAGGTCCCGGTGATTACGATAAAGCAATTTACTTTGTAGAATTTGAAATACCATAATAACGTCAAAAATCAAGCAAGCACAAACCCCTTGGAAAATCATCATTTCCCAAGGGGCTATTATTTATCTTACTATTCATTTATAAAATTCATTCTATCACATATTTTTCATAATACGCATAATCCGCACTTTTGCACTGTACAGAAATCTTTGTCCCCTCCGGAAGATACTCCGTGCTCTGAATCACCGCATGCTCATTCAGGTAAGAAAGAGCGCGTCCATCCGTGTACGGAATCAGCATTTCACAGCTTACAAAACCGCCCGACAGCTTCTTTTCAATTAAAGCAAGCAGTTCTTCCAAGCCTACGCCGTTTTTTGCAGACATATAGATTTTCATCTGTCCGTCGCCCGGCTCCCGAATGATAGGAAGTTCTGAAATATCATAACTTCTGTCTGCCTTGTTATATATCAGAATCTGCGGAATGCTTTCTGCTCCAAGTTTCTTAAGCGTATCATTGGTTACCGCAATCTGTTCTTTATAATGTGGATCAGAGCAGTCTACCACCTGTAAAAGTACATCTGCTTCTTTTGCTTCTTCCAACGTTGATTGAAAGGCTTCTACCAGATTATGAGGCAGCTTGTCGATAAAGCCTACTGTATCTGATAACAAAAGCGGATGATGATTCTCCGGCTCTATTTTTCTGACAGTCGTGTCAAGTGTGGCAAAAAGCATATCCTTTTCCATGACACGTTTGTTTACCACTTCTGTCTCTGCCGGTGCATAAGCATCCAGCATCGCGTTTAATAAAGTAGATTTTCCGGCATTAGTATAACCTACCAGTGCTACACGCGGAATTCCTGACTGAGAACGGCGTTTTCTCTGGGTTTTACGTTCTTCAATCACCACCTGAAGTTCTTTACGAAGCTCTGTCAGTCTCTTTTCAAGTCGTCTTCTATCCAGCTCCAGCTTCTTTTCACCGGCACCTTTATTACTCATGCTACCACTGCCACCGCCCTGACGGGATAGGGCTTCATGCAAGCCTACAAGTCTTGGCAACATATATTGGAGTCTTGCCACTTCTACCTGAAGTCTGGCTTCTCTGGTTGTGGCTCTGTCCGCAAAGATTTCCAATATCAAAGCACTTCTATCCATAACCGGCATGTCCAGCTCATTCTGAAGATTCCGAAGCTGTGACGGGCTTAATGAATTATCGAAAAGCACAATATCCGCATGCAGCATTTCTGCCGCGTTTTTGGTCTCTTCTACTTTACCCGGTCCAATATAAAATGCTTTATTTACGCTATCCAGTGCCTGGGTTACCTTTCCTGCCACTTCCATACCTGCAGCTTCTGCCAAGGCACCTAATTCTTCTAAAGAACGTTCAAAGTCTTCGTCATGGTTTAAGTCTACTCCCACAAGTAAAGCCCGTTCTTTTTGAGCCATATTCTTTTCTGTATCACGATCTAAAATTTGATTTGCCATATAGCTTCCTTTTAAATGGATAAACAGGCGGAACTACTGTCCCGCCTGTATTGTTTATTATGTCATCATAAGCTGTTTTACATTCCTATCTCACCGGAATTACAACCTTGTCTAAGTGCCAGATTTCATCTACATATTCCTGAATCGTTCTGTCAGATGTAAACTTACCGGAACTTGCTACGTTAAGGATTGCTTTTTCAGCCCAGCCCTTTGTATCTCTGTAAGCAGCTTCTACTTCTTTCTGAGCCTGTGCATAGGACTTAAAGTCTTTCAGGATAAAGTAAGTATCTGCTTTCGATGTACTAAGTGTATTTAATAATGAATTGTAAAGTGGTCTGAATAAATCAGGATCATAAGGAGCATATGTACCGTTGATAAGCTGCATTAACACTCTTCTGATATCCTGGTCGTTGTTGAAAATTTCTGTTGGATGATATCCGCCATAATTTTCAAAACGGATTACTTCTTCGGAAGAAAGGCCAAAAATAAATGCATTTTCTCTTCCTACTTCTTCTACGATTTCTACGTTAGCACCGTCCATTGTACCAAGTGTGAGAGCACCGTTTAACATGAATTTCATGTTACCTGTACCGGAGGCTTCTTTACTTGCTGTGGAAATCTGTTCGGATACATCTGCTGCCGCAAAAATCCATTCTGCATTGGATACGCGATAATCTTCGATAAATACAACTTTAAGCTTTCCATTGATGGAAGCATCATTATTTACCACGTCTGCTACAGCATTGATTAACTTGATTGTCAGCTTGGCATTACGATAACCTGCTGCCGCTTTTGCACCAAAGATAAATGTTCTTGGATAGAAATCCATTTCCGGATGATCTTTGATTTCGTTGTATAAATACATTACGTGTAAAATGTTAAGCAACTGACGTTTGTATTCATGAAGTCTCTTAACCTGTACGTCGAAAATAGAACGTGGGTCTACTTCTACACCGTTATGCTCTAAAATATAATTCGCAAGACGTACCTTATTCTGATACTTAATGTTCATGAATTCCTGCTGAGCTTTATCATCGCTTGCATAAATCTTAAGACCTTCCATCTTAGATAAATCTGTAATCCAGTCTGCACCGATATGGTCTGTTACCCAGTTTGCAAGAAGCGGATTACCATGAAGCAGGAATCTACGCTGTGTAATACCGTTTGTTTTATTATTGAATTTCTCAGGCATCATTTCATAGAAATCACGAAGTTCCTGCGATTTCAGAATTTCTGTATGAAGTCTCGCTACACCGTTTACAGAATAGCCTGCTGCAATTGCAAGGTGTGCCATTTTCACCTGACCATCATAAATGATAGCCATCTTGCGTACCTTTTCATGATTGCCCGGATACATCTGTTCTATACGTGCAATAAAACGTCTGTTGATTTCTTCGATAATCTGATAAATTCTAGGAAGCAGTCTGGAGAACAGCTCGATTGGCCATTTTTCCAATGCTTCGGACATAATCGTATGATTTGTATAAGCACAAGTTTTTGTTGTTACATCCCACGCTTCATCCCATGTAAGGTAATATTCATCCATCAGGACACGCATAAGCTCTGCTACTGCTACTGTCGGATGTGTATCATTTAACTGGAACGTTACTTTTTCATGGAAGTTTCTAATGTCAGTGTGCTTTCTCATGTATTTCGCTACTGCTTCCTGTACGGATGCAGAAATAAAGAAATACTGCTGTTTTAAACGAAGTTCTTTTCCTGCATAGTGGTTATCGTTTGGATATAAAACTTCTACGATATTTCTTGCAAGGTTTTCCTGTTCTACCGCTTTCTGATAATCCCCCTTATCAAAGGATTCCAGCTGGAAACATTCTACCGGAGCTGCATCCCAAATACGGAGTGTATTTACGATACCGTTACCATAGCCTACGATTGGCATATCAAACGGAATCGCTTTTACAGACTGATAACCTTCCTGTTTGAAATGGCTTCTGCCCTTTTCGTCTACATATACATTTACATAACCACCGAACTTTACTTCTTTTGCATATTCCGGTCTGCGAAGTTCAAACGGATTTCCGTCTGCAAGCCAGTTGTCAGGTACTTCTACCTGATAACCGTCACGAATCTGCTGTTTAAACATACCGTAGCGGTAACGGATACCGCAGCCATAAGCCGGATATCCAAGAGAAGATAAGGAATCAAGGAAGCACGCTGCAAGACGGCCAAGACCACCATTACCAAGTGCTGCATCCGGTTCCTGATCTTCTATAATATTAATATCTAATCCAAGCTCATCAAGAGCTTCTTTTACACCTTCATAAGACTGAAGGTTAATCATGTTGTTACCAAGTGCACGACCCATTAAGAATTCCATAGACATGTAATAAACCATCTTTGGATCCTGTTTGTCGTATTCTTTCTGTGTTTCCATCCAGTTATCTACGATTGCATCTTTCACAGCATAAGATACTGCCTGGAAAACCTGTTGCGGAGTTGCTTCTTCTAATGTTTTTCTGTAAAGAGTTTTAATGTTATATAAAACACTTTTTTTGAATAATTCTTTGTCAAACTGCATCTTTTTCTGAGTTTTTAATAGCATGTATTATCTCCTTTTGAATCACTATAGTGTATTGCCGCTCCCTCTATATGTACCTAAACGTATTTCTAAGCTTATACATTTTCCTTAGCCATACGTTTAGGTTTTCAATACTTACTCCTCCGGCTTACATTTTAGCAACGCCGATTGTTACATCTTCACCATTTACTTTCCAAAGCTTAGCTCCCTCTAAGTCTTCGTCAAAGTCAATGACATTTGCAAGCACCTTATCCATGATGCTTTCACTGTTTTTATCTACGATTTCTGCAATCTTTTCATTGCCTGTAATCGACACGCTGATGTGATCCATTACTTCGAAATCAGCTTCTTTACGCATGGTCTGAATCTTGCTGATGACTTCATATACGAAGCCTTCTTCGATTAATTCTTCTGTTAAGTTTGTATCAAGTACAACTGTTACAGTATTATCAGCTTCTGCCACAAAGCCTTCCTTCTGAGACATTTCGATAAGTAAGTCTTCTTCTGCAAGTGCTACCTCTGTACCATCTACATCAAACTTGATAGCACCTTCTGCTTTCAGCTGTGCCATTGCAGCACTTCCGTCTACAGATGCAAGATAAGCTTTGATACCGCCAAGCTGTTTACCATATTTTGGTCCAACAGTACGAAGCTGTGGTTTGAAGCTGTAGCTTGTAAATGCAGATACGTCATCTGAAAAAGTAACTGCTTTGATATTTAACTCTTCTTTGATGATATCCTGACAATAAGCATCAAGCTCATGGTCAGCTTTTACAAACATGTTGCCGATTGGCTGACGGTTCTTGATATTTGCTGTATTACGAGCCGCACGACCCATTACAACAATCTTAAGAACTGCGTCCATGTCTTCTTCTAATTTCTTATCAATATATTCTTCTACTGCAACAGGGAAGTCACATAAGTGGATACTTTCCGGTGCTGCCTTATCGATAGAACATACAAGGTTCTGATAAATTTCTTCTGTCATGAATGGAACCATTGGAGCTGCACACTTAGAAATATTTACAAGTGCTGTGTACAATGTCATATAAGCGTTAATCTTATCCTGTTCCATTCCTTTTGCCCAGAAACGTTCACGGCTACGACGAACGTACCAGTTACTCATTTCATCTACGAAATTATCAAGCACTCTTGCTGCTTCCGGAATACGGTAGTTTTCTAAATGTCCGTCAACTAATTTAATCGCTGTATTCAATTTAGATAACAGCCATTTATCCATTACAGGAAGCTTATCGTATTCAAGGCTGTATTTTGTAGCATCAAAGCCATCGATATTTGCATAAAGTACAAAGAATGCGTAAGTATTCCATAAAGTACCGAGGAATTTTCTCTGTCCTTCCTGTACTGCTTTGCCATGGAATCTGTTTGGAAGCCATGGAGCAGAGTTGATATAGAAGTACCATCTGATAGCGTCTGCACCGTATGTTTCCAGTGCATCAAATGGGTCTACCGCATTTCCTTTGGACTTACTCATCTTCTGTCCGTTTTCATCCTGAACGTGACCAAGTACGATTACGTTTTCATAAGGAGCTTTATTAAATAATAAAGTAGACTCTGCCATCAGAGAGTAGAACCATCCTCTTGTCTGGTCAACTGCTTCAGAAATAAACTGTGCAGGGAACTGACTTTCAAATAATTCTTTATTTTCAAATGGATAATGATGCTGTGCAAATGGCATTGCTCCGGAGTCGAACCAGCAGTCGATAACTTCCGGCACAC
>SVFS01000050.1 GCA_015056725.1 Lachnospiraceae bacterium
TCTATCTTGCAGAGCCGATAGCAGATGTGATTGCCGTCACTTTTACTGCTGTTCTTTTCAGCATTCAGTTCAAGAAAGCATTGAAGGCAGCAAAATAATCAGCACACACCTTATCATCAATCAAAAAACGGTACTATGCATTCTCATCCCGCATAGTACCGTTCTTTTTAATTTTTTATATTCTAATTTTTCACACGCTCTATCATATTTTTTACATAAGGAGCCGCATTATTTACAATTAATTTCAAATTTGGATGATTTTTTTGAAAAACATTAAAAATCTCATGTGCAAATGCCTGCCCTATGTTATCTACATCAGCAAAGTCTAAAACGATTTCTTCAAACTCTTCAAAACGAGTACACAATCTTCTTGCCTGTGAACGGGATACCGGATATCCAAATTCACAACAAGCATGTTTAATCGGAATACTTGTTTTAACAAAACCACTATCGATTGGTGCAAACATGTCAAACACCTCCTTAATATCTTTTTTAGAATGATTCGACATCTTCAAAAACACCAGCGTGCCCGCATCCACCCCTATCATTCGTTTACTCTCATCTCGTTTACTATGAATAAATTGTCTGGTATGCTCCGAAATATTATTATGCGTAAACATGGTATTACTTGATAAGATAACAAAGTCATCAACTATCCGAGATGTAAAGAAAATGCCTTCTCCCGAATGTCTGCTTTCTGCTGTTGTCAATTTCCCTTTGAACAATTCAACAACCGCATCTTCAACAGCTAAATCATTACGACTATATTTTTTCTTCATATAGAACAAATTGACACAAGAAGGCTACATATAGTGTATCCCATAACACCCGATGCATCTTGACGTCCCTTAAGAGATTGTATATAATTGAGTACAATCTTGTATACAATATACAACATATTATTTTATAATCATTATTTACCATCTACTTTTGGAGGCAATATGACAAATCAATCCATCACGCTAAAAGCATACGGCAAAATCAATCTTGGACTGGATGTTCTCCGCCGCTTGGAAAATGGTTATCATGAAGTAAAAATGATTATGCAGTCTGTTTCTTTGCATGACGTCATTACTATTACCGCTTTAGATACTTCAAACGATATTATCATCCGTACAAGCAGTGGAAAAATCCCCTGCAATGAGCAAAACCTTGCCTATAAAGCAGCAAAGCTGATGATGGAAACCTATTCTATCCAAAACGGCGTAGATATTTATATAGAAAAAAACATCCCGGTTGCTGCCGGTATGGCAGGCGGCAGTACAGACTGTGCCGCTGTTTTCAAGGGAATGAATTCTCTCTTTGAAATTGGTGCTTCCGAAATGGATTTGCGCAATCTGGGAGTAAAACTTGGCGCCGATGTTCCTTATTGTATAATGGGTCACACTGCCCTTTCCGAAGGAATCGGTGAGATACTGACACCGTTACCAAAGCCTCCGGCTTGTATCGTACTTCTCGCCAAACCGGATATTGATGTTTCCACAAAGTATGTTTATGAAAATCTTCAGGCAGATACTTTAGAAATTCATCCTGATATCGATGGTATGATTTGTGCTATCGAAAAGCAGGATTTACATACTCTTTGTACTAAAATGGATAATGTTCTTGAAACTGTTACCGGAAAGAAATATCCTATTATTTCTGAAATCGAACATCTTATGAAATCAGAAGGCGCTCTCCAATCCATTATGAGCGGAAGTGGTCCTACTGTTTTCGGAATCTTTACCGATACAGAAAAAGCCGGAAAAGCTGCCGCGCTTATCCGCGAAAGAAACCTTACACAAGAAGTTCATGTGGCAGAATTTATCTAAATACATGCTACTTTTTCTAACAGATGATGAATATGGTTTTACAGCAAGAAAGGAAACTCTATGACAAATCACAATATCAATACCGAAGCAGATGAATTCTTACCATTGCGCGACGTTGTATTCAAAAAATTACGTCAGGCAATTCTTACCGGTTCTTACAAACCGGGCGAACGTCTCATGGAAATTCATCTCGCCGACAAACTTGGCGTCAGTAGAACTCCCATTCGTGAAGCAATACGAAAGCTGGAATTGGAAGGTCTTGTTATTATGATTCCAAGACGCGGAGCTGTTGTTGCGGAAATCACCGAAAAAAGTTTAAAAGACGTGTTAGAAGTAAGACGTGCCCTTGACGTTTTAGGCATCGAACTGGCATGTGAGCGAATTACCGATGAAGAAAAGGAAGCTTTGAAGAAAGCTCAAATTGATTTTGAAGCCGCCATCAAAACCGGTGATTTGAGAAGCATTGCTGAAAAAGATGTAGCTTTCCATAACATCATCACAGATGCCACTCGTAACATCAGACTTATGCAACTGGTAAACAATCTGTCTGAGCAGATGTATCGTTATCGTTTTGAGTACATCAAGGATATGAGCCAGCATGCCAATCTGATTAATGAGCACCAGGCTATCTGTGAAAGTATTCTTGCCGGCAACAAAGACACTGCTGCCAAGTATGCAAAGCTTCATATTGATAATCAGGAGCTTGCCATTATGAAGCATCTGCATTTAAATACACCATAGTGATTAACATCGTTTAGTTTTTAAAAAAACGGATATACTCTTTGTAAACAATATAAATTTATTTGATTATATTTCGTTACAGGAGTATCTTATGAAACGTTTTTCTAATATATTTATCGGAACTGCAAGCTATCTTCTGGCCTTTGGGTTTTGGGGGCTTGTATTTCCTGAATTTACCTTTACAACCGATACCGTAACAATCACTACCGAAGACGGTACCGAGCTTTCGGACGAAGAGTTTCGGAATTATCAGTCCGAACATCACATATACTATGAAATCGGCACTTCTGCTCCTGACAAGATTCGGGTAAAAAGCAGGCTATTTGAATGGATTGGAGAACAGATTCATGACAGATAATCGTACTGCACCAATTGGTGTATTTGATTCCGGTGTTGGCGGATTAACCGTCGTAAAAGAAATTATGCACCAGATTCCAAATGAAAAAGTAATTTATTTTGGAGATACCGCCCGCGTTCCATACGGCAGTAAATCCAAAGATACCATTACAAGGTATTCCAAGCAAATCGTACGTTTCCTGCGTACGCAAAATGTAAAGGCAATCGTTGTTGCCTGCAATACTGCCAGTGCATATGCCTTAGATGAGCTTTCCAAGGAAATCGACATTCCGATTATCGGTGTAGTAAAGCCGGGTGCAAAGGTTGCTGTCGAAACGACGAAAAACGGTAAAATCGGTGTTATCGGTACAAGCGGAACAATCAGCAGTGAAACCTATACTACATATATGAAAGAATTAAATCCTGCTATTGACGTACGCGGTAAAGCCTGTCCACTATTCGTTCCTTTGATTGAGGAAGGTCTATGGGAAGACCCTGTTACCGATGAAATCGTAAAACGCTATCTGACAGATTTGATGGACAGCGGAATTGACACGCTCATCCTTGGCTGTACACATTATCCGTTAATACGGAAAACCGTACAACGCATTGTCGGACCTGAGGTTACACTCGTTAATCCCGCTTATGAAACAGCAAGAGAATTAAAGGCTCTTTTGTCCTCTCATAACTTACTTAGTGACCAAACCTCCGGGCTCGGAACAAATATACATCAGTTTTATGTAAGTGATGCCGCAGAACGTTTTCAAATTTTTGCAAACTCCATTTTGAAATACGGTATCCTTTCTACCAAAGCAGTTAATATCGAAACCTACTGATAAAAGGAAGTGTATTTTATGACAAAAAACATTTTCATTTCTATGAAAAGCACCCAAAACAGTATGGATGGTGAGGTTATTCAGCACGCCGGACCTTTTAAAGGACAATATTACTTCAAAGACGGTTTTCACTATTGTCTTTATGAAGAACTTATGGAAGGTGTAGAACATCCTGTTAAGTCACGGCTTAAATTTAATGATGAGAAAGTTTTCCTCCACAAATCCGGCGATATTGCTTTCGATACTGTATTCGAAGTAGGAACTGATTATATCAGCAATTACAATACGATGTTTGGTCCGATTTGTATCAAAACAATTACCAAACAACTCTCCGTAAATGACACAAGCGATATGATAAACATATCGCTTCATTATGACTCGGTTATGGCTGATAATTATTCTACGGATACAAATATGCAAATTTGCATTAAAAATGCATAAAAACACGGGCTATATAATTAAAGTGTATATAGCCCGTTTCTTTTTCTTATTTTATTTTACCTGTTTTACACCTGCTTTTTCCTGTGCCTTTTCAAGGGCCTGTTTAAAGCGGCTCTTCTTTTTCTGTTCTACCGGTGCATTCTTGCCATGAAGTCCTCTGACAGATGTAATATAGATACCACTTACTACTGCTTTTACTTCTTTCTTTACCGGAATGTCATCATAAATCTTTTCATCTGCCACTAATGTTACAATCTGTGGACCAACTTTGGCTTTTACAATCGGTAATTTAGAACGACGCATCAGCTTTGGTGTAGACTCAATAACATTCTGCGGCAAACCTGATTCTGTCAAACGAAGTCTCTTTTTATCAATAATCAGCATTGTCACATTTTGTTTGTAAGCATCAATCTGTTCCTGCTGTTCTGCCTGCTTTTTCTGAGCTTTTTTACCCAAAAAGTATAATGCAACGATAATCGCAATAAGAATTACAATAACTACAATAGCTACAATTGTTCCTGTTGACATTTGTGTTCCTCCTATTTATCGAAAGTACTCTCTTCATACTCTGAGTACTATTTTTCTCTTACTGCCGTAAAAAACACGACACTAATGTATTTTAGCATCTATTTTTCTTTATAGCAATGAAAACTTTTGCAATCTTTTATCTATCTGATGATTAAAATTTTATCCCCGGTCTTTATTTCTCCATTTAAATCATTAATTTGTTTCATGCCATCCAGACTGACACCATATTTCTTTCCTACAGACCACAACGTATCTCCCGCTTTCACGATATATCCCACCATACAAGGCGCTTTTTTCAAGCTTTCTGTATCCGGATCGGTAAGAATTATTTCTTCAATAAATTCTTCTTCCTTTGGCTTAAATGTCACCAGTTCAAAACCTACAGCCCCTTTTGTCTCCCATCCGTCACCTGTTTTTGACAAGTTCAGATTTTCTATCTTCATCTCCATTCCGGAAATACTTCCTACAGGAACGGATGCTGCTTCCAGCAAATAATGGAACGGCATACTATTTCTTACCCGATATAATTTTCCATCCATATCCGTTAAAAGGAACTCTGCGAATACCGCACCTAATATATCTACACCTTTTTCTGTCAGTTCTTCACTCTCTTTTTGAATCGTTCCCTGTCCATGAAGGACAATACAGTTTTCCGGCAACGAATCATCTTTTAACATTTCCTGCACTTTGCACTTTCCTACACATCGTAACAGCGAAGATTTGTACTCCATCTTTCTTCGTTTCATTTCCGCATCTTTTCCAATGCCGTAACAGTCATCAATAATTTGAAGCTTTAACTCTTCATAAAGCTTTATGTACAAATCAAGTACCATTTCCAAGCTTAGAACTCTGGCCTCTCCATCAAAATCATCCTGTACATCCACCTGCTCTTCTTTTATCTGATAACGGATTTCCGGTACAAAACTACTCCGACAGCCCTGACAGTCCAAAATTCCGTTAACAGGAATGGTCGTTGTAAACACTTTTGTATTATCCGTATCATTATCCGCCTCATATAATAGGAAAACTTTCATTTCCCCTTTCATAAAAATCTTTTCATCTACCGCTTTAAATTCCAATTCCGAAATGGTAATGTCCTTCCAGACAAGGCTTCCGATATTTGGCATATTCTGTGGCAGTTCGATAGTTTCCTTAATCCGGTAAATATCCTTTTTCTGCGCTTTAATTTCCGCTGCATCCATACTTCTTTTTCTTGTTTCCAGTCTCCACAAATCTGATGTCTGCTCTATTGCAACCGGCAAACTCTGGTCATACAATTCTTCTACAAATAATACAAACACCGCCAATGCCTGAATACTCAGTTTACGCGAATTAATCATTCCGATTGTCAAGTCTTCCAGTTCACTCTTAACCTGTACCAAATCTTCCGGCTGGACATTTTCCATATAAATCTGCTCTTCAAAAGGAAGCATTCCCTCCAGCGAACACACTGCTCCACGTTCATCCGAACGATACAGCACTTCATACTGCAATTTGCCCTTGAGTGTAACATGGTCCGATACCGTCTTTACCTCATCCAGACAAATTTTTCCTTTCTGGCATAATATTTCTGCGATATCCGGTTTGTTATCCTGTAAATTACGGTCATCCTCCAGTGCAATCTGCGTACTTGCCCTATATTTCATCCGATCCATACGCAAAAGTCTTTTTTCTAAATTCATATAAAAACCTCCGAGTTTCAAAGCATGTATTGTCTACTAACATGTTATGATTCCCGGAGGTTATTTATGTGTAAATAATTCGCATCCAATTATACTGCTATTTTACTGCACCTATCAGTTCGTTAATATCTGAAATCTGATGCTGCTGTAAATATTTTTCGATACCTTCAATAATTTCAACTGTCGCATAAGGATTCACAAAATTCATCGCACCAACAGATACCGCTGTTGCTCCTGCCAGAATGAATTCCAGTGCATCCTCGGCTGTTGCAATACCGCCCATTCCGATTACAGGAATTTTAACTGCATGACTTGCCTGATATACCATTCTTACTGCTACAGGCTTAATGGCAGGACCTGATAATCCTCCTGTTTTATTTGCAAGGGCAAAACATCTACGCTGCACATCTATTTTCATACCTGTAAGTGTGTTAATTAACGAAATGGCATCCGCCCCTCCGGCTTCTGCTGCCTTTGCCATCTCTGTAATATCTGTTACATTAGGGCTAAGCTTCATAATTACCGGCTTTTTAGAAATCTTTTTAATACGACTTGTAATGTCATACAAAGCATCTGCCTTCTGTCCAAAGGCAATCGCACCTTCTTTTACATTCGGACAAGAAACATTGATTTCCAGCATATGTATCGGTGTATCATTGCATCTTTCCACAACATCCAAATAGTCTTCTACTGTTTTTCCACATACATTTACAATGATATTTGTATCATACTGCTGTAAAAACGGAACATCTCTTTCAAGAAACACGTCTATTCCCGGATTCTGAAGTCCTATCGCATTTAACATTCCACCATAGGTTTCTGCTACTCGCGGTGTCGGATTACCAGGCCACGGTACATTTGCCACACCCTTTGTTACAACGGCACCTAATTTGTTTAAATCAACAAACTCACCATATTCCATGCCGGAGCCAAAAGTACCCGATGCAGTCATAACAGGATTTTTAAAGCTTACACCTGCAATTTTCACTTCTGTATTCATCTATTTTTCCTCCATATCTTCCGGCAAAATCGCAACGTCATCTGCCAGAAATACCGGTCCATCCGTACAGATTCTTGCATTGTTCACATGTGAATGATGATCCTTTTTCGTCGTTTTACAAACACAGCCAAGACATGCACCAACACCACATGCCATTCTTTCTTCTAATGAAAGGTATGCTTTCATACCATTTTCCATTGCAAATCGTTTAATTGCACGAAGCATCGGCATCGGACCACACGTATAAATTAAATCTGCATTTATTTTTTCTTCTCTGATGACATCCATCACATTGCCTTTAATTCCAACGCTTCCGTCTTCTGTAGCAATGTAAACCTTACCATATTTCTCTAAATCTTCTTTCAAAAACAATTCCCTGTCTCGGTATCCCAAAACAATGATTTTTTCGCAGTTTTTCAAGCTTTTTGCCAGTTCCAGAATCGGTGGCACTCCAATGCCTCCACCCATCAATAACACACGTTTTCCTTCAGCTTCTTCTAAAGGATATCCATTTCCCAAAATCCCGATTATGTTTACATAATCTCCCGCTTTATAGGTTGAAAATTCGGTAGTTCCTTTTCCTGCAATACGATATACAACTCTAAGCGCTGTCTTTGCTTCATTCACTTCACAAATACTAATCGGTCTTGGAAGCAACGTTGAAGCATCATGAGGGAATAACGCTATAAAGCAACCTGCTCTTGCATTTTCTGCTAATTCTGTCTCAAGCCACAGTTCAAAAACATTTTCTGCTAATTTTGAAGCCGCAATTACCTTTGCTTCACACTTTCTTTTCGATAACACGTGTTACACCTCCCTATTTTACTGGGTTTCTTCTATTTTGTATCATTCTAATCTTCCATTCCGGCGAATCCCATACATTGAATATATGCAATTTTTCCGTCAGATATCGTGTACTCAACTTGCGATTTGCAAGTTTTCCCTGCAAATGGTGAATTTTGTGATTTTGACTCAAAATTCATAAACGTCTGATAACAATCCGGATCAAATATAACCAAATCTGCCGGTCCATTTTCTGCAATATACCCCGCATCCAAATGATATATTTTAGCCGGCTGCCATGTCATTTTATCCAAAAGCTCCATAAGTGTCAGATACTTTTTCGCCACTAACTCCGTTATCCCAAGCGCCAGTGCGGTTTCCAGTCCGATAATTCCACTCGGTGCCTTTGCAATCTCAGAAACACCTTTTTCCTCTTTTGTATGCGGCGCATGGTCCGTTGCAATCAAATCAATCGTTCCATCTTTCAGACCTTCGATAATCGCCATTCTGTCCTCTTCCGTACGAAGCGGCGGATTCATCTTTGCTAAAGCTCCATGCTTTAATACCGCTTCCTCCGTCAATGTAAAATGGTGTGGCGTCGCTTCCGCATGGACATCTCCTCCCTTTTTCTTTGCAACTCTGACAAGCTCAACAGCCTCTTTTGTACTGATATGCTGAATATTGACACATGCACCTGTTTTAAGCGCAATTTCGAGGTCTCTCTGCACCATACTGATTTCAGCCTGTCTATCTGAACCCTTTATTCCAAAATGCTCTGCTACATGTCCGGCATTAATACCATTTTCCGAAATATACTGTGGATTTTCTTCATGAAAACTAATAGGAACATTTAATTTTTTACACAGATTCATTGCCTGCTCTACAAGCTGTGCATCCAGAATTGGTTTTCCGTCATCTGTAAAGCCGACTGCACCGGCTTTATACAAGGAATCCATATCTGCCAAGTCTTTCCCTTGCATTTCTTTTGTTACACTGCCGCAGGTATAAACATGTATTTTCGTTTCCTTGCCCTTTTGTATCACATAACGAAGTGTTTCTTCGTTATCTACAACAGGATTGGTATTTGCCATCAAAACAACGCTTGTATATCCACCCTTTGCTGCCGCCTTTGCACCGGTGTAAATATCCTCTTTCGCAGTAAATCCGGGGTCTCTGAAATGTACATGCACATCTATAAGCCCGGGTGCCACTACATACCCTTCTGCATCAATCGTCTGCAATTCATGCCGTCTTACAGTCCGCCAAAATTCCGTCTGCTCCAAATGTTTTCCCATCTTCAGAATCTTATCATCCTGAATCAGAATATCCATTTCCTCGCAAAGTCCGGAACGAGGGTCCATACAACAGCCATTTTTAATAAACAGCATTTATTTTTCCTCCTAAAAGGTATTTTTACTTGTATCTTTCCCATCTAATATAGTACACTATTTTAGTGACCGGAATCTATACTATTTTCAATATTTACTGATATTATTGATGACAGAATCCTCTTCCGGCAAAAAGGATGTTATATGAGAGCTATAATTGTATTTACATTTGTATTTTTATTTTTAGTCTGTTCTATTCCCATTATGATAGTAGAATGGATTATCGGAAAATTTAACATGGAGCTAAAAGGTAAAAGCTCACTGGCTATTGTAAACTGGGCATTCCGTGTTGTTATCGCTATATGCAACACCAAGGTTACTGTTATCGGTGAAGAAAATGTGCCAAAGGATGAACCTGTCCTTTATATCGGTAATCATAGAAGCTTTTTCGATATTGTCCTTACTTATGTACGTGTACCTCGTCTTACCGGATATATCGCAAAAAAAGAAATACGGAAGGTTCCGCTTTTAAGTCACTGGATGGTTAATCTTCACTGCCTGTTTCTTGATCGTGATAACATCAAAGAGGGACTTAAAACCATTTTAGCAGCCATCGAAAAAGTAAAATCCGGCATTTCTATCTGCATCTTCCCTGAAGGGACACGCAACAACAGCGACGAGCCATTACTTCCATTCCATGATGGAAGCTTCAAAATTGCTGACAAAAGCGGCTGTGCCATCATTCCGATTACATTAAACAATACCTCTGCCATTTTTGAAGATCATCTTCCATGGATTCGAAAGGCACATGTCATCATTGAATATGGCAAGCCAATTTATCCTAATGATTTGGACAAAACAGAACGCAAGCAGCTATCCTCTATGGTACAAACCATCATTACAGATACTTATCTCAAAAACCAAAGTCTTTTAGACAAATAATAAGCATAGTTAAGCCGTGACAATTGAACGTCGTCACGGCTTTTATTAAATCCTATTTTAATTTTTCCACTATTTCTGCAAACCCCATTCCATGACTTGCCTTAATCAATATCGTATCGCCTGCTTCTATTACATTTTGTATATCTGCAAACAATTCCTGCTTGGAAGAATAATATTTGATAGCTTCATCTCGTACTTTCAAAGCTTCTTCTGCCATTGCTTTTGACATTTCTCCCACGCACACGAGTACATCTATCCCTTTTTCAACAGCATAACGGCCAACATTGGCGTGTAACCTAAGCTCATCCTCTCCGAGCTCATACATATCGCCCAATATCGCCACTTTTCTTGTATCTGCAAGTGCCAGTAAATCAATTGCCGCACACATAGAAACCGGATTAGCATTATAGCAATCATCAATCAATACTTTATCCGCACATTTGATGATATTACTTCTTCCTCCTGTAGGCTGTACAACCTCAATTCCGGCAGCAATTTCTTCTGTTGTAAGCCCTAGTGTAAGCCCCACTGCTGTCGCCGCAAGAGCATTATATACCATATGTTCTCCCGGAAGCGGCATATCTGCATAAAACGCCTCTTCGTATAACTCCGGAAATTCTGTTTCTGCCTCCCTGCTCACATGGATCTTCATCTGAGTCCCAAACAATCCCTTTGATGTAAGTTCATCCGCATACAAAGCATTTTTCTGTCCAATCCCAAACATAACAGGTGTTTTCTTATTGACATGCTCTATTGTAGAAAGCTTGTCATCATCCCCATTAAGAATTACAGTTCCGTCCTCTTGCAAATAGTCAAAAATTTCCGACTTTGCCTGCAAAATCCCATCACGGCTACCCAAAAATTCCAAATGACACTGACCGATATTTGTCATCACTACAATATCCGGCTTAACCATCTTGCTAAGTCTGTGCATTTCTCCGAAATGATTAATTCCCATTTCTAAAACTGCAACCTCATGATGATCCCGGATTTTCAAAAGTGTCAGAGGAACACCTATTTCATTATTAAAATTGCCTTCTGTTTTATGTACATTATATTTCTGCGCAAGCACACTCGCTATACATTCCTTTGTACTGGTCTTCCCTACACTTCCGGTAATTCCAATCAGCGGAATATCCAACGTATTTCTATAAAATTCAGCCATATCACGAAGTGCTGCCAAAACATCATTCACTAAAATATACGGCACATTTCCTTCCGGTATAACTTCACACACAACCGCTGCCGCACCGGCTTCTATCACCTGTGGTATGAACTTATGCCCATCAACACGCTCTCCTTTTATTGCCAAAAACAGAAAGTTCTCTTCAACCTGTCTGGAATCTGTTACTACTCCCTGTATTTCCAAACTTTCTTGGCAATTATGCATCTCTCCGCCTATCGCTTTTGCAATATTACTCAATGTCATCTGCTTCATGCGCAGTTCTCCCATACGATTTATTAAATCTAAACTTAATTTTCCACTCTTTTTTACTCTTGAAATGCTGTCTCAATAATCTTTTCACAGAGCTGTCCAAAACTTATTCCTTCTGCTGCAGCTTCCTGTGGAAGTAATGATGTCGGTGTCATCCCCGGCAATGTATTTGCTTCTAAGCAAAACATCTCTCCGTTTTCATTCATCATGAAATCCATTCTTGCATAATTTTTTAATCGAAGTGCTTTAAATACCTGCTCTGCAAGATTACGCATTTTATTCGATTGCATTTCACTCAAATCTGCCGGGCAGGTTTCAATCGCACTTCCTGCCTGATATTTGTTTTTGTAATCATAAAAGCCCCGTAACGGTGCAATTTCGATAACCGGAAGTGCTCTTCCGTTCATAACTCCTACAGAAAACTCTCTTCCTTTTATGTATTGCTCTACAACTACTTCTTCATCATATAAAAATGCTTCTTTTAACGCCTTTTGATATTCCTCATCATCTGTCGCGATATATACCCCTACACTGGAACCGCCACAGCATGCTTTTACAACACACGGATACGGTACTTTTTGTACCCCAGACAGAAGCAGTTGTCCTTCTTTATCCATTACATTTTCTTTTTGCAGAACGATTCCCTTCGGTGTAGGAATTCCATGATACTCAAACAGTTCTTTAGCAAGTCCTTTATCCATTGCCAGTGCCGAACTCACATAGTCTGTGCCTGTATAACGTATTCCCATCAAGTCAAAACATGCCTGTATTTTTCCGTTTTCACCATTCTCACCATGTAATGCAAGAAATACCACATCTGCCGACTGGCAAATTGCTATAACATTCGGCCCGAAGAAATTCTTCTTCCAATCCGGTCTGAGTGCTTTAACCGCTTCTAAATCAGGACAGGCCTCCGTCACCTTACTTACTGCTGCCTGGTCAAATTCCTTTTCAAAAATTTCTTTATAGTCATCGCCTTCATATCCAAGAAATACATCCAGCATAATTACCTGATGACCATTTTCTTTTAATGCTTTATAAATCATACTTCCTGAGCTTAAGGATACATCTCTTTCTGTACTGATTCCTCCTGCCAAAACAACAATTTTCATATAAACACCTCACATTATTCACTCAAAATCAATTCTTTTTCTGCTGTAATAGAGCTAATATAAAGCAACATACGCGTACTATCCAAAATATCCATTGTGTCTACCGCACAGACTCCCTTTGGATTTCGTCCCAAAAGATAATGAATATGATTTTCAATTACTGTGTAATACTCATGGTTTGTAACAATATAATCCACAACCGACATCACTGTCATATTGTACATGAATTCATCCTGTTCCTCTTCCACAAGATAGTCTCCCTGTCTGGATGCAGTAGCAATCATTTCTGCCTTCTCCATCAGAGAAGTCATCATTTTTCCACATAAATCCTTATCCACTTTTCTTCTTGTGGAAATATATGTAATTTCCCCCATCAAAAGCGAAAAATCATCATTTCCCCTTAAAATCGCTTCCTGATTTTTGGTAATATACGCATTGTACTGCCAATCACTTGACGCTCTGTAAAGCTCTGCTGCTACATATAACATTTGCTCCGGTTTTGCACTTGCTTGCGTTTCCAGATACTTCCACGCCTTAGCAGCTGCCTTTAAGCATACCGTAGCATATTCTTTATCAATCTGTTGATATAAATAGCCGTATTTTGCCATTGTTGCCGCAAAACACGCCGTTGCATCTTCACTTATCTCACGCAGAATATACTCCTCTGCTTCCGTTGCAAATGTTGCTTCTGCTCCATCGTTTTTACTGCGGATTCCTGCATAAATGCCACCGCTTGTACTATCCTGCATGGATAAAAGCCAGTCTGTTTCGTATCTAAGCTCCGCAAAAAAATTGACTTTGCCCTGCTCACAATTTATTGTGTCATCTACTGTTTCAACACTCCATAGCTGCTCGTACAATAAAGGATAAATCTCATATCCAAGCAGCAAATAACTTAATGCTTCGCACGCCTTTCTCGTATCTCTGTTTCCGTGCTCATCCATTCTCCATCCATTTGTGAAATAGGACTTTTCCGTATTTTCTGTACCCATTCTGGATATTTTAATGCGCTCCTTCAAGGTTAATCCTACAGGAAAATACACATTCTCACCTATAGAAAAATAGTAAGAGCATCCTAGTTCTTCACATTCAATATAATACTCTCCCGGCGTTTGAAACTCTGTAAAGGTGCCATAGTAAGTCGTGCTTCCTTCTTGCTGCTTTTGTTGAAGAATCCCTTCATAAACAACTTCCCTTGATTCTTTATCACGAATCACATACTTTACAGGCTCCTTTTTTTCCAAAGTACTTCCTTCAAATATTGCAATCTTTGTACTCTCCGGCAAATACCCTGTAGCATCCACCTGAACGTTCGGTGTTTCCTGAGGCAGAACATAATCAAAGACCGGCTCCATACCAAACGTCAAGCCCTCATCCACAACCGTTGTTCCCGCAGGCGTTACCGTTGTCACACCACAGCCGGAAAGCAATGTACATGCGAGCAAAACAGATAGGTATCTTATGGATATTCTATTTTTAACATTCTTATGCCTATAATGCATCATGTTATCTTCCCTGTACTACTTTTCTTACCCTTTATACTTCAAAACCTTACCTTTTATCATACCATGTATGCAACCTGTTTGAAAACAAAAAATCTCTATTCCAACTAATGGAAATAGAGATTTTATTTGTTATATTATTGTGTTATTGTGCCGGATTGATCGCAATACCATCTTTAGTCAATTTCAAATATAAATTTGTCCCTTCTTCTACAAAGTATCTTGTAGGGGCGGCTACTACTGCAAAATTTTCTCCGGCAGGCACATAGCTTCCTTCCGAAACAGTCACATCTGCAAGCTGTCCATACGTTAATTCATATCCATTTCCCAAATCCATTACTACCGTCTTTCCTGTCACGGCATCTTCATAGATTTTAACAACACGTCCTGCAACGGCAGCTTTTACCTGTTCCCCCTGGGATGCAGAAATAATCAGTGCCGGATTACATCGATATTGTTCCAGCGTTGGGAAGTAAACGGATTTATCGGTACTGTAATTAATTAAAATTTCCCCTGCAATCGGAAGCACAAGCTTACTGTCAGCAGTAAAGTTTAATGTTTCCTGAAGATTTGTAGATACCGCTTCCAATGAACCTTCTTCCTCTGACACTCTTGCAACTTCTTCCCCGGCTTCAGCATCTGCGGACAAAATTTTTCCGTCTTTTGTCAAGTCACCAACTTCTCCTGCATTTGCAAGCTCTTCTTCTACAGGTGTTTCTGTTTTTGTTTCATTTTCTTTCTTGTATTCTGAAACATCCATTGCTGTAATACTTTCATCCTGTTTCAGCCCATATCCTATTGTTACATCTCCCGAATCTACTTCCAGTGCATCCGGATCATAATCCAAATCACTATCATTCAGCAAGGATTCTTCCGCAACTTCAGGAATATCCATAATCTCCTCCTGCTCTAAGGAGCTAAGATCTATTGTATATCCATTATCCTGCGCTTTTTTCTCATCCTTTCTTACATAAATACCTGTCACTGTCAAGGCTGAGAGTACCAGCACAGTGGAGGCAACCATAACAGCTCGTTCTTTTTTTAATCCATTTCTGTTACTATGTTTTCTCATCTCATTTTCCTCCGAATATTAAACATCAGTCGTTGTTTTACTTAGTTTTACCAAGTAAAACAGTTTTATGCAGAAAATGAAATGTTTTTAATATTTTGCTTATTTTTTCATTCTTGTGGTACGACCTTACCACATACATTATACATCAGACATTTTCAATCAATACTTTTATAATGCCATATCCAGATGCTGTACCGAGCCTGCCTGACCGTTTTCAAACAAAAATACACCCGTACTTCTGACCACGGCATCTATTTCTCCGTTCTTATCATACGATGGAACATACGTCGGCATATTATGAAGGCAAATTGCTCCAACACCCTTTTCTTTTAATGTGTATAGTTTCTGATTTCCCTGTTCATCACTTACCCATATTTTCAATTCATCAAAAATCGCATCGTTTTCGTCAATCCACCCGTTTTGGTCATAATCATACTTTGCCAAATCCGCAAATCCGTCTCCCGAAGATGTTCCAAACAGCTCGTTTCCGTCATTTATCATACCATCATTATTTTTATCCAGTGCCAAATATCCGCTTCCTGAAGATAATCTGTGGATTTCCTCCTTTTGTCCATCCGCATCTAAATCAAATATGAACGTCTGATCCGATACGGAAGCCACATCCCCTTCCAGATTGATTACAAGCGGATCGCAAAGCTGTACAGCCTGTGTAAAATCATAGCTCTGTGTAAAGCTTTCCTCAAACCTGCTGCTCATAAACACATTCATATTAAAATCAATTTGGCGTCCGTCTGCTGTCATAACGGTTCCCGTCGTCTGAAATGCCGCCTGATGCTGCTGTGCATATGTATACTGCTGCTCATAATGCACGTTTTCCACCGCCATCGGTGCAAATTGATTTTCCAACGAAGCTCGGAACGCTCTGTCACTTCGTCCTCTCCTTGCCGCAAACAAAATATCTAAAAGAAACATAATACTCTTTTGTCTGATTGTGGCAATCGGATCTTCTTCTCTCGTACTACTCTGACTCATGCTCGTCTGTGTCGCACGAAGCGTTCCCGCAAAGCTCCCAAGCCCTGCATTCGCAGAGGAGTTGTCTCCAATTAGTGTTTTTCCATAGCTCTCACGCATACTTGTAGTTTCCATCATAACTTGTCGTGAACCCATCATAATCTGACTGCTGTCAATTTTCATGTCTTGTCCTCCTGTGGTGTAAAGTTTTTATAAGCCGAGACATTAGAAAAGGATGGCTGCAATCCTTGCATACCATCCTTGGTTCACCATTCTTTCCTTAGTCGATGTATTGTATTTATAATATCGACTATTTTCTGAAATAGTTAAGGCTATTCTTAATTTTAATAATTCTTTTACAAATCTCTGACAAGTTTTAACGAAAAAAATGAGAATTAACGATGTCGTCAATTCTCATTTTTTCTCAAATACTATATTCACTATACACGGTTATAGTTAATCAAGCAGCCCTTTAAGATAATCTGGCGTTCTTCATCAGTCAGTTCGCCAAGTGTCAGTTCAAACTGCTGTAATCTGTCTTCTGCTACATTTACTGTATATGCCTTAATCTTATCCGCTTTTTCTTCAACGG
>SVFS01000051.1 GCA_015056725.1 Lachnospiraceae bacterium
TGGTAAAATCATTTCTACATCATTGTGTGGTCTTGGGATTACGTGTGTAGCAATAAGTTCGCCTAATTTACCAGCGCTGTTTGCACCAGCTTCAACAGAAGATTTAACAGCTCCTACGTCACCACGTACCATAACTGTTACAAGTCCGCTACCGATTTTTTCTGTTCCTACTAATGTAACGTTAGCTGCTTTACACATAGCATCTGCTGCTTCAATTGCTGCTACTAAACCTCTAGTTTCAACCATTCCTAATGCTTCCATTGCCATAATTTTTTCCTCCTTACTCGCATTTTCGCGATTTTGTTTAAATTTTCAAATTATTGATTACTACTTTTGAACGGATTATTTCATATCCTTCTTTAATGTTCCATCCGCATTCTTAAATCTGCTTGCTGAAAATTCTACAAGTCTTACGATTTCCGGATGTGGATTTGCTATAACTCCCTGCGCTGCAGGTTTTTTAATTGCATTTTTGGCTGCTGTTTCAACGGCTTGTGTTACTGCTGAAACATCGCCCTGGACTACCAGTGTAACCAGTCGTCCGCCGAGCTTACGTTCCCATGTAGCAAGTTCTACATTTGCCGTTTTGCACATGATGTCTAATGCATCCATCGCAGCCACGACACCTTGTATTTCTATAAAGCCGTATGAGTTTCCCATATCTTACCTCGTTTTAAAATTAAACTGTTGGTAAAATCTTTTCAACGTCATTGTGTGGTCTTGGAATTACGTGCTGAGCTACTAATTCACCAAGTCTGCCTGCTGCAGATGCGCCGGCTTCTACAGATGCTTTTACTGCACCTACATCACCACGTACCATAACTGTTACAAGTCCGCTACCGATTTTTTCTGTTCCTACTAATACTACTTCTGCTGCTTTTGTCATTGCGTCTGCTGCTTCAATTGCTGCTGTAAGACCTCTTGTTTCGATCATTCCTAAAGCTTCCTGTGCCATAATTTAAAATCCTCCATTAAATAAATGTTGTTTGTCTGCTCTACTCATAAGCAGAATGTTTATAAGTTGTTTTGTTTTACGATTTATCAAATGCGCTCAGCTTGAGCATCTTGCAACAATCTTCTGTAGGTCTTGGAATAATGTAGCTCTGTACAATTCCTGTTGTGCTTTCTGCTACTGCTTTTCCTGCCTCCATTGCTGCTTCAACGTCCGCTACTGAACCTCTAAACTTGATAGTTACCAAAAGAGGTACTGGAAGCGCATCTGCATTTGCCGGTTTGTTCTTATCAAAGTTTTCCAAAGTAACGTCTGCCGCTTTACATCCGGCATCTGCTGCCAGGAAAGCTGTTGTAAGACCGAATACCTCTAAAATGCCTACGGCTCTTTCATCTACTGCCATTTCTTCCATACCCTTTCTGAGCAAGTGCTATGCACCTCTTATTTGTTTACAATTGCAATCTTAAGTCCTGTCATTGCAAGGTTCTTCTCTAATGCTTCATTAATCTGTTCAAGCGGATACTTGTCTGTAATTAACTCTGCAAGTGGAAGTCCGATGGATTTTGCTGCTTTTAAGAATTCAAATGTTGTTACATAATCTCTCAGAGTGTATACCCATGAACCAACTAATGTGATTTCTTTTGCGCAAAGGTCAAAGTGTGGATTGATTGTTGCATCTCCACCATTGATGAAGAAACCAAGTTCACAAAGACCGCCACCGTTTCTGATGAATTTGTAGATGTTAGCGTGAGCCACAGGAGAACCTGTACACTGGAATGCGAAATCTGCAAGATATCCGCCGAATGCATCCTTAACACCTTCTGCAAGAGCTTCGATACCTTTATGGTTCATAAAGTTTACACTTCCCTTAGCACCTAATCTCTTAGCAAATTCTAATCTCTGTTCATTACCGTCTACTGCGATAATGTTTGTGTGTCCCATTGTCTTTAAGATAGCGATACAGATAAGACCGATTGGTCCGCATCCCTGTACTACTACTCTGCTGTTGAAACGAAGAATTCCTGTTGTTTTTGCTCTTTCAACTGCGTGAATGAGAACTGCACATGGCTCAATTAAAATTCTGGAATCTAAGTCAAGATCACTTACATTGAAGAATGTAGAGCCGATTGCGCCTCTGATTAAGATATAATCAGCAAACCATCCGTTCATTTCTTCCGGATTCGGTAACAAACCGTATACGTCAGCACCGCCAACGTTCTGTTTGTTAAGGTCGTACATTGTGATATCAGGATTGTCCTTGAAAATCATACAAGTAACAATCTTGTCACCAACCTGTACCGGTCTGCCTGCGCTGTCTTTTTTTACGTTCTTACCCATCTTAACGATTTCGCCTGTGCCTTCATGTCCAAGTGCTACAGGGATTAAGCTGAATGGGTCATTTTTATATTCGTGTGCGTCTGTACCACAAACGCCACAGCCTTCTACTTTTACAAGAATGTCGTCATCTCCCACTTCCGGGATTGGATATTCCTTGATGTCAAATTTCTTGAGTGCTGATAAAACGGCTACGCGACCTGTTTTCGGAACAGCTCCGTTTGCTACAGGTGCTGCGGATGGAGCAACTCCGTTTGACATACTGGCAAGTACCTGACGTACAATCTGTTCAACATCGTTTGAATTTACTGCCATGTCTTCCTCCTATCTGATGCAAAGACTGTCAGTCATTACGCACTTTCTAGCCTTTGTAAAGGATTTAGCGCTTGTAAGACCTTCGCCTGTTCGACTGGCAATCGTGAAAGTACAGTATCCTTCACCACCAAAGCCAAGGGCTGCGTAGCTAGGACCGTTCTTAACAAGAATTGCTGTGTCGATTGCTTTTGCATATTTTGTGATTCTATCAACATTTTTAGAATGGATATGAGCACTGTGGCGGTTGCCATGCTCAAGCCAAACTGCTTTTTCTACTGCATCATCGAAATCCTTTGCAGGTACAATACCAAGAATTGGCATCATGAGTTCTTCTGCAATAAGCGGATGTTCTTTTTCGCCGATGAATGTAATACAACGGATGTTGTCCGGTACTTCTACACCAATCATTGCAAGCAATGCTTTTGCAGAACGTCCAACACATTTTCTGTTGAGTCCCTTTGGTGTGAGAACAGTTGCTGCCAGTTTATCCTGTTCTTCTTTGGAAGCAAGGTAACAACCCTGTTCGTTTACCATATAATGTAATAATTCATCTACGATGCTTTCGATAGCAACGATTTCCTTCTCTGCGATACATGGAAGGTTATTGTCAAATGTACATCCGTTTACGATGTCTGCTGCAGCTTTTCTGATATCAGCTGTTTCATCAACAACTGCCGGTGGGTTTCCGGCACCTGCGCCGATACCACGTCTTCCGGAAGAAAGAACTGCTGTTACTACACCAGGACCACCCGTTGCTGCAATCAACTGGATCGCCGGATGATGCATCATGATGTCACTGGTTGCTAATGTAGGTTTTTCCACTGTACAAGCTACATTATCAGGTCCGCCTGCTTCGATAGAAGCTTCGTTTACCAGATTCACAGCATAAATCGATGTTTTAATAGCCTGTGGATGTGGATTAAATACTACTGTGTTACCACCTGCAATCATACCCATTGCGTTACAAAGAACTGTTTCACTAGGGTTTGTACAAGGTGTGATGGCACCGATTACACCGAACGGTCCCATTTCGATTAATGTAAGACCTCTGTCGCCAGAGTATGCTTCTGTTTTAATATCTTCTGTTCCAGGAACTTTGTCTGCTACAAGGTGATGTTTCAAAATCTTATGTGGTACGTTACCCATACCTGTTTCATCAACACCCATTCTTGCTAAGATTTCAGCCTGTTCATGAGTTTTCTTACGGATGTTAGAGATGATTTTTTCTCTCTGATCCATCGAAAGGTCTCTCACGATTTTCTGAGCTTTCTGAGCCGCAGCAATGGCTTCATTCATATCCTTGAATACACCATGCTTTCCGGAAGGAGCTTCAGCAATCTGCATCTTAGCCATAACCTCTGCTACGATATCCTGTACCATGCTTTCGCTTATCGGCATGATAATACCTCCTTCAAGATGTCTTTTCCATAAGCTGCAAGGAAAGAATCTTCTTCTGCAGTTCCGCCGCTGACGCCTAACGCACCAATCATCTTATCTCCGATGAAAAGTGGCTCACCGCCTCCGAAGACTACCATTTTTCCTTCGTTTGTATACTGTATTCCGTAAAGTGGTCCACCCGGCTGACATAATTTACCAAGTTCTTCCGTGGAACGTTTAAACGCCACACAAGTATAGGTCTTATGTAATGCCACATCAAAGCTTCCCATAAAAGCGTCGTCCATACAATGAACCGCTATCGGATGACCCGCTTTATTTGATACAGCTACTACTGCATTAACACCCATTTCAGCCGCTTTTATCTCAACTTTTTCGATTAAAGCAAGTGCTGTTTTCAGATTCATGTCATGCAGCAATGTGCAACCATTTAGAACTGACTCTACTGTTTTTTTGATTAGTTCTTCTTGGTTCATAGCTTTTTCCTACTATTCAAATACAAATTACATTCCCAGCTGTTCCATTACTTTCTTTGTAATTTCTGCTACCACTTCAGGACTTGCAGATTTTGCTACAGAAGAAACGGAACCTGTTGTTTTATGGCAGGAACCACCACAGTTATGGCAGTTTGTTTTGCCTTTGTTCATGCAGAGATCTGCCGGATGTTTTCCAGGAAGACCCATCTGTCTTCTGATTTCGTATAATTTTTCGATTGTAGCCTGGTCAAATTCCTTTGGTCCGCCGAGCATTTTGGATTTGTATAATAATTCTGCATAGAATTCTACAGATTCCATCTTGTGGTAAGCTGCAAGAAGGTCTGTAGACCATGTAAGTGCACCATGGCTTTCAAGCAATACTGCATCATAGTATGGTAAATATTTTTCTACGTTGTCAGGAATTTCCATTGTAGATGGTGTACCGTATTCAGCAATCGGAACGCAACCTAATGCGATAACTGCTTCCGGCATGATTGGCTGAGTTAATGGAATACCTGCAATTGCAAAGCTTGTTGCAAATGTAGGATGAGCATGTACTACTGCTCCTACGTCAGGTCTCTTAGCATATACTCTCATATGCATTTTAATTTCGGAAGAAGGTTTGAAACCTTTGTTAGCCTGAATTACATTACCGTCTTTGTCTACTTTACAAATGTATTCCGGTGTCATGAAACCTTTAGAAACACCTGTAGGTGTGCAAAGGAATTCATTATCATTTAATTTTACGGAGATGTTACCATCGTTCGCTGCAACCATGTTTCTGTTGTAAATTCTTCTACCGATTTCGCATATCTGTTTTTTCAGTTCGAATTCGTTAACCATAATATCTTTCCTCCTTGATATTTTGCCGATTTTGTTGTTTTATGTGTTCATTATAGGTCCAAAAAACAACAAAGTCAACATTTATTGTGTTGTTTTTTGTTTTTTTATGTGGTTTTTTGTGTTTTTTGCTTTGTTTTTGTAGTCTTCACATTCCCCACATAATTTTCTGTACTTTTCTGACTGTTGTTTTCATCATCAAGCCACGGAAGTACATCTCCTTCTTCACTGAGATACTCCAGTATCTCCGGGATTCCCTGACCCTTTTTCGAATCCACATAAAAAATTTTTTTACATCCTGCAAGTCTCAGCCACTTTTCAGCACGCTCTACATTGCCTTTTGGATGATTTACTTTTGTAACTATCCCGATGCACTCTCTGTTTGCAGAGGATGTCACACACGGTGGGTATAAGGAATAAGGTTCTGTGGATGAAAGCAGAAGTCCTACCACATCTGCCTCGTATGTATAAAGTGCCAACGCTCTTCCCAGTCCTGCAGTTTGTGCATATTCACCTGGGGTATCAATAATCACATCAAAGTTGTTGATATATTGTGTCTTGTGATATTGAATCGTTTCGCCTTTCAGCGCCTGTGTCAGTGTGGTTTTTCCTGTTTCACTTCTCCCTACCAGAATGATTTTTTTCATCTTGTTATGATTCCTTAAGTTCTTGTAATTTCGCAGACCGTATATTTGAGGGTCTCATCTGCGTAATCCAGAATCGCCTGTATAGAAGCTTCAACTTCGGAAACTGTTCCTGTGATAATCAGCGAGCCGCTGAATCTGTCCACAAACCCCAGGTCGATAGCTGATGCTTTCACTGCGATGTCTGCAAGGATAATTGCTGTCTCTGCCGGAGAAACTGTCAGTACTCCAATAGCTGATTTTGCATAATCAATGCTTGGATCAAGTCCTAATTTCTCATACAAGATACGGTCCGGATTGGCAATAATATGAGCCAGAGTTATCTGCTTACCGGGAACTAATTCCTGGACAATTCTCTGTTTCAATTCCGGACTCATGTGATCCGTATATCCCATCTCCTAACCTCCTATCTGGCAGGTGAGCTTTGAATTCTGCTCCACTACCCTTTTTAGCATATCCATATATTCATTTTCCGGCGGTAACACATCCGGCATCTCATAAGTTCTGCCGAGACCATCATACTTGTCCTGACCAAGTCTGTGGTAAGGCAGGAGATGAATTTTGTCTACCCCCGGTAATTTATCAGCAAACCATGCGATATCTCTGATTTCATCCGGCTGGTCATTAAAAGTCGGAATAACGGGAACTCTTATTACAAGCTTCGTCTGTCCGCTTTCCGCGATTTTCCTCGCATTCTCCAGCATCAGTTCGTTGGATTTGCCGGTAAACTCTTTATGTTTTAGTGGATTCATGTGTTTGATATCCATTAAGTATGTATCCAGATACGGCAGTACCATTTCTACCTTTTCATAAGGAAGCCCTGCCATACTTTCCATTGCAGTATTGATCCCCCGCGCTTTTGCTGCTCTGAGCAAGTCTCTTGCAAACTCTGCCTGGCACAAGCTTTCGCCGCCGGAAAGAGTAAGGCCGCCACCTGACCTTTGATAATAAATCTGGTCTTTCATCACAGTTTCCATGACTTCTGCTACTGTCACATCTCTTCCGATAGTTTTCGGTTTTCCCTGTACCATCATGGTCTGTATCTGATATTCCTGTGATTCAGGATTACAGCACCATTTGCATCGGAGCACGCAGCCTTTTAGGAATACAATCGTCCGGATGCCCGGTCCGTCATGGATGGAGTATCTTTGGATATCAAATATGCGTCCTTTTGTCTGAAGATAATCCATATTCGTTCCTCTCTGTCATATGTGAGCTACGGGTATTGCTTGGCAGGCACGCTTTGCGTACCTGCTATAGCACGCGCACTTCGTGCACCTGCCATTTCGCAAAAACACATCCTAAATATGTCGCTTTGCGACATATGTGTTTTTGACTCTAGAATCCCTGCTCTGTACGTCTGATAATGTCATCCTGTAAGGACTTGGATAATGTTGTAAAGAGTGCACTATAACCGGCAACTCGTACTACCAAGTGTTTATAATTTTCAGGATTCTTCTGTGCATCCAAAAGGGTTTCTCTGGACACTACATTAAACTGTACATGCATTCCCTTCTGATCGAAGTAAGAACGAATAAGGCTTACAAAATTATTTAATCCCTCATCACCGCTTAATGCTGATGGGTGGAATTTCTGATTGAATAGTGTACCGTTACTTGCGATACCATGATCCAGTCGCGCTACAGAATTGGCTGCTGCCGTTGGACCATTCACATCCTTACCTGCAGATGGAGATACACCGTCTGCTACCGGTTTGTGGGCAAGTCGTCCATCCGGTGTAGCACCTGTCTGTCCACCAAGAGGAACGTTTGCAGATACCGGATATACACCCGCCTGGTAAATACCACCTCTTGGATTTTTGAATTTCTCAATCGGTCTTGTGTATGTATAAGCCGCATCTCTTGCGATTGCATCTACTTCTTCTAAATCGTTACCAAATTTCGGAAGCTCATCTATCATTGCAAGTAAGTCATCACACATCTTCTGGTCTTTATCACTAAGCTTCGTATTCATGACTGTCTGTGCAATCGTAGCGATTTCAGCATCTGTCACTTCTTTTCCGGCTTCCTTCAGCTGTTTTACAATCGTTGTGGTCATTTCAGCAACCGTGATTTCATCAAAGCCCTGACCGTAGTTTAAAGCAAGCGCACGCTTGAAATCTGCAAGCGAAATCTTTTTCTGATCATATACTAATGTTTTGATTGCATATAAGGAATCTGCCACATTCGCGATGCCAAAGCCCTGCGGACCTGTGAAGTTGTAAATCGCTCCACCTTCCTGAAGTGCCATGCCTCTTGCCATACAGTCATCCACCATACAGGATTCAAATGGTAATGGACATCTTTCCATATGTGCCTGGTCGATAGCATTGTCCGCATTGACCAATAAGGAAATCTGATATTTCATCTGTTCCTTATAAGCATTGTAGAAATCTTCAAAGGTGTGGAAGTCTTCTACTTCGCCGGTCTTAATACTAATCTGTTCGCCCTTGTCCATACCGTTGGAGAATACTAACTCAAGCGGTCTGCACATATTAAAGAATGCTGCATCATGCCAGCCTTCTGTCTTACCTGCTTTCTGTGGCTCTACACAACCGATGATGTTGTAGCATCTTGCATCTTCTAACGTAACACCTCTGCTCATCAGAGATGGGATAATTACCTCATCATTGTAGTAAGCCGGGAAACCGATACCTGTTCTCGTCAGCTCTGCCGCTCTGATAAGAAGCTCATGTGGTGTTCCGTTCCATACACGAACGGATAAGGAAGGCTGTGGAAGAAATACATGCTCAGAAGCTGTGATACACATAAAGGACAAGTCATTTGTCACATCTCTTCCGTCTTCGTTCTGTCCACCTACGATTAAGTTCTGGAATAAACTGTATCCGGCAAAGCCCTCTGCAGAAGCTGCATCTCGGCATTTGTTTAAGTCGTTTAATTTTACCCAAATACAATCCATAAGTTCCTGGGCAAACTCTCTTGTAAGTGTTCCGTTATCCAAATCCTTCTTATAATAAGGATACATATACTGGTCAAAGCGTCCCGGTGAAATAGAATGTCCACTGGACTCAAGCTGAAGAAGCTGCTGTACAAACCAAAAACTCTGACATGCTTCGTGGAAAGAAGTTGCTCCTTTTGCAGGTACTCTCTCACAATTGCTTGCAATCGTTAAAAGCTCTGCCTTTCTGGCCGCATTACTTTCTTTCGCCGCCATTTCTTTTGCAAGAACAGCATATCTCTTGGCATATCTCATAACTGCATCGCAGCTGATAATAACTGCCTGTAAGAATCTGGAACGTTTTGCAAAGTCTCCATCCCCCGGATTACATTTGGCAAGGTGACCTTCTGCAATCGCTTTAATTCCTTCAAATCCGATTTCCAACACCTGTTCATACTTAACGGTAATGTGTCCTACACCATTGTAGAAATAGTTACCTGTTGTAAAAATATTGTGTTCAATGGATTTCAGTGCTTCCGGAGCCATGTAAGCAGTAGCAAGTTCACTTGTGGTTTTTCCCTTCCAATACTTGTTCGCTTCATGAAGTCTTTTCTTTGTATCTTCCGCAATATAGAACGGGTCTGCACTTCTTGTTTCTACCGTATCAAATTCTGCCTCCAGCCATTCCCAGGAAAACTCAGGATAAGTTTGGCATCCTCTTGGCGCAATCGTAGTAGAACCAACAATCAACTCCTCCGGTCTGATAATAATCGGAATATTGTCTAATATATGTTCAAACGCTTTCGCACGTCTTATAATCACCGGTTCATTTTCTGTTGCAAGATAAGATTCCGTGATAAGCTCTGCTCTTGCAGCTTCAATCTCAGGCATCTTTGCATACAAATAATCTACCAGTCTTGCGATTCGTTCACTTTTCGCGATAGGTGCTGTATAAAACTTCATACCATTTCCTCCGTTTGTTTCTTCCTATATATAATGAAAACTGTTTTTAAAGTAATATTCTCTTTCAATAAGTATCCCTTCAGATGGATACAAACCGACATAATGTCATTATACGTCTACACATATATGAAGTCAACCGAAATAGTCACTTTTCATGTGTGGTTTTTTGTTTTTTTGTTGTTTTTCACAGTTTTTGCATCTGATTTTTGTGGTTTTTTGCATTTTTCAATTGACAAACACTTCCTACGGTAGCATACTGATTATATATGAGAAAATTGTGATAGTTCTATCTTCAGATTTTCGGTTAGATATGTATCAGAAGTTTTTTATATTGACTTATAATTAGGAGTTAACATGATAAGACTGGATGTGCACACACATTGTATTTCCAGCGGTCACGGCAGCACATGTACTATTGCAGACATGGCAAAAGCCGCCCAAAAGAAAGGCTTGTCCCTTCTGGGTATTTCAGATCATGGTCCCAGCACACTCTGTGCCGGAACCAATTCTTACTTTAAGAATCTGCAAATGGCCCCGAAAAACCGCTACGGAATCGAAATGTTATATGGTGTAGAACTGAATATTTTAGATTATTCCGGCAAAGTGGACTTATGCAGACATGTATTAAAAGGTATGGATTATGCCATCATCAGTATGCATACGAAAAACATCAAGCCCGGTAATACGCTGGAAAATACCAATGCATACATTAACGCCATGGATCAGCCAAAGGTTCGTATCGTAGGTCACCCGGATGATCCAAAATTTCCGGTGGATTACAAAGCACTTGCTGAAGCCGCAAAAGTAAAGGGCGTAATGTTGGAAATCAACAACGCTTCCATCATGCCGGGTAGTTACCGGAAAGATGCCATTCCAAACATCATCCAGATGATGTACTGGGCTGCTTATTATGAAGTGCCGGTGCTTTTATCCAGTGATTCCCATGGTCCAAAGGATGTTGGAAACGTGAAGGGTTCACTTGCATTATTAAACGCTTATCAGAGCATCCTTGATTTCCCTGATAAATTAATTATGAATTATGACATAGATGCATTTAAAAAAGCTCTCAGGCTTGATTCGTAGGTTGTTGCATACCACTATCAAGTCTGGGAGCTTTCTTTTTCACTATTTTATATCACTTCTTCCCACCAAATAATCCAGTGACACATCATAGAAATCCGCAAGTATTATGGCATAAGACAAAGGCAATTCTCGAAAGCCTTTTTCATATCTCCAATACACACCTCTTTTGCAGTAAAGGAGTTCTGCAATCTCTGCCTGCGTCATATGATTATCAATCCGTAAATTTCTTATTCGTAGAAAGTACATCTATTGCCTCGTCTTACACTTGATTAAAGCAATTCCATTCCCTTCCACCAATTATCATGTAACCAAATGGTGACAAACTATAAGTATCATCCTATCTCCATGCTACACTATGAGCATCTGATATTTTGATTTTTCAAAGGCATCCATGTATTGTTACATATAATTAAGTAGATTCTATTTCATTTTATCACTCCTCTTTTCACATCTTACTCTATACCTTTCTAATCAAGCTATTTCTACATACTGAAAATGCATGGATGTCTTTTCTCATTTTGGTTATTAAAAAACAAAAATGAGCACCCTTGACAATTTTGCCAAGAGTACCCGTTTTTTAGGAATCATAATTTTATTTTCAAAAACCTTTTTATGCTTTTACACTTTCTACAAGTCCATTAATCGCTTCTTTATTTGTATTATCATAAGACTTCTCAAGTGCTTTTTCCATAAATTTATCAGATTCTGTTTTGTCCGGTTTTTTCATAATATTTTTACGGACCATTTTTAACATGCTACGTTTCATGAATCCCATTTTCTCATAATTAATTCCGGATTCAAAATAGAAAAACGGAACATCTTCCAAATGATTTTGCACACGAATCGCTTGTACCAACTCTTCCATTGCCGGCGAAGCACCTGTAGCAAAAACTACAACATCCTTTAAGTTCATGGCTTTTATTTTTTCCACACCTACAATAGCGCCACCCATAAGCCAGCCTCCATAGATTACCTTGTCATAGTCTTTCAACTTTGTTTCATTTACTTTTTTGAAAGGAACCGCTTCGCAATCAAGTGCCTCTGCAATCCATTCTGCATATTTTTTTGTAAATCCCGTCTCACTCTGATAAACAACTATTGTACTCATTTACACCCTCCTAAGTTATCCATATTTTTAAATTCTCTTCTTATAAAGAATATGCTTGTAAGAAACGCCAATGAATCTGATATTGGTGCTGCATATAAGATTCCATCCAAGCCAAAAAACAACGGAAGAATCAACATCAATGGTATAAGAAACAGCACCTGTCTGGACATCGTCAGCATAACACCCTTTAGTGGCTTTCCAATAGCAGAAAAGAAGTTCGCCGAAATCAGCTGTACACCGTTAATAATTATCATGAACAGAAATGTCCGAATAAATCTAATCGTAAATTCCATGTACAAAGCATCCCCTGAGCCAAACAGCGAAATGATGTACTGCGGAAAACACTGGAATGAAATAAACGCTAATGTAGACATGACAAACGAACATTTTACTGCGAGTTTATAATTTGCTTTTACTCTATCGTACTTCTTTGCACCGTAATTAAATCCGTAAATTGGCAAAGACCCCTGACACAAGCCTACAAATACGCCAATCACGATAGAATTCACTTTCATCACAACACCGGAGCCGGAAAGCGGAATGTCAGCACCATAAATAGACATCGCCCCATAATGTGTTAAAGAATTATTTAAAACAATCTGAATCAGAGTAATTGCCAACTGGTTTAAACTGTTGCTAAGTCCAAGCGACGCAATCACTATACACTTCTTGATAGATACAGCAAAAAATTCTTTTCCGAGTTTGACAGTTCTGAAACGGAACAAATATGCTAATGCCGCGCAAAACGAAATAATCTGCGAAATAACTGTCGCTAGTGCAGCGCCACCCACTCCCATTTCAAAAGCAAAAATAAAAACCGGATCAAGTATTGTATTGATTACTGCACCGATAATCATACAAACCATTGAATAACGTGGGCTACCATCTGCACGTATTAAGTTGCTCAAAATATTTGTCAACAGCAGAAATGGTATACCAACTGCTGTAATACTGACATATTCAACCGCCAGCGGAAGTACATTATCTGTTGCTCCAAAAGCGTACAGCATCGGTTCCATAAACGCAAATGTAATTCCGCAAATGAGAAGTCCGAAAAACAGTCCCATCCAGAACATATTCCCAACACAACTCTTTGCTTCTTCTTCTTCGCCTGCCCCCAGTGACAGCGAAAACTTTGCCGAGCCACCAATCCCCGTCAACAATGCTGCGGCCATCGTAATCGTGGAAATTGGAAACGCCACATTCGTCGCTGCATTTCCCAAATATCCAACACCATGTCCTATGAAAATCTGGTCTACAATATTGTAAAGTGAACTTACCACCATTGCGATAATCGACGGCACCGCAAAACGTCTTAGGAGTTGCGGTATCGGCTCATATCCAAGCGGATTCGTTGATGTTATTTCGTTTGTTTGCTTCATAATACTGTTAATTCTTCTTTCTCTCTTTTCCGTACTCATAGATAGCATCGCTAGGTAGATCAATATAATCATTCCAATAAACGCAAGTCCTACTTGCATCAAGTTGAACCTGTTGCCATAAGCCTTTTATATTTTTCAAATCATCATAATCCGGCAGAGTATCTATGTCTTCTTTCACATCATACTCTACTACTTTCCCATCATCAAATTTAACAAGTAGTATATAATCATCCAGCGCTTCTATATCTTTGATTCTAACAATCATTTATCGCACCGCCTTTCACATATAAACGATTATAGAGGTGGCAACTTCTTAATATCTTGCTCATCCCACATTTTAAGCAATTCTTCTTGATTAACTGCAATCCATTCTTTTACTAGTTCTTGTGCTCTTTTAGGCATATCTCCTTTTGTCATTTCCATTGTTTTTAAATCAAATATCCCTATTGTCTCTCCATACAAGGCATGAATATGACTCGGTTCATGCTCTTTCGGTTTAAAGAACATCTTTATTACTATTCCATAAAATCTACTAATTTCCGGCATACCATCGTCTCCTTTCTTACACAATTATTGAAGTATTAAAACTACTATTTCATTTTACTTTTTCTGTTTTTGCTAATTTCTCATACATTTTCATAAGTTCAGCAACGCAATCCTCTTCCGACATATCGCGAACAGAAAAACCATACGCCTGCATTACTGCTTTATTATTTGCATTATGTGCCTTTTGCAATTCTGGCGGCATTGTCAGAGGATCATACAAATCAGCAAGTGTACTTTCCGGATACAACGCTCTTGCATCCAATATCATCTGTGCTGTCTGTTCAACCTTCATTTTTTGTTCTTCCGTAGGCGTAGGCCAGGGGAAGTTATTATATACAATATCTTTAGAGTAGCGATATCGTGTTTCAAGTCTACCACATACCGCACGCATCCAAGACATATGTACATTAGAGGTCAAAACACCCAAATGATACAAATTTGCATTTTGAATAATATGAACTGAATCAGATGCCAGTACATCTGCTGACATGTATCCAATAGGAATATATCGTCTCTTTTCCGAAGACACTCTTGGAATAATCAAATACTCACTTTGTGGTATATTTTCCACATGAAATCGTGTAGGCGATTGAGCAAGTTTCACAGTCCCAGCACTTGTGCTTTTTAAACGGAACTCTTTTACTTCCTCTACTCGCTTTAAACACTTCGGCATTTTTCTAAGTTCATTAGGAGGACATTCCCCTAACCACAAGCAATACCTAAAACGTCTGTTAATAAATTCATCCGCTCCCGTCCATTTTATAAACCATCTTGCTGATGCTGGCTCTTGCTTTATAAATTCAAGCATCTCTTCTTCTTTGAAAAGGTAGAATCCACCATCAATCGGTTTATTTCCTATACCTATTTCAGGGACATTGCATAGTGGTTTATTTCTACTTTCCACAAAAACATTATCTGCATCAAACAAATATGCATTAATATTAGCCACAATTTGTTTATCGCTTCCAGAATATATTACTCTTTCTCTCTTCTCATTTGTAGTAGAAAAACCAATAATCACACAATGAACATGTGCTTTTTGTGTTGCCTCACTATCCCATCTAAATGTGCGGTGTGCAAAATCTATATGCACTCCACTTTCAAATAACGGTTTCCAGAGATTTGCAACCATTTCTCCCTGTGATACAGAATTGGTAGCGACTAAAGCCGTACGGATATATGTATTTTTCATAAAATCTGTTGCTTTTTTATACCAACAACATACATAATCCAAATTCCCTACATTTTTCCACGATTTGCCAAAAACATTTATCACATCTTCTTTTTGACTACTATTCATTAATCTCGCCCCAACAAACGGTGGGTTTCCCATAATATAATTAAGTTCATGCGGTTTTACAACATCTCCCCAAGGTAAATCAAGTGCATTTCCCTCAACGATATTAGCATTTGTTTTTAATGGCAAGAAATCCAAATTCATATGCACGACATCTTCTGTCTCTTTCATCATTTGGCTTTCCGCTATCCAAAGAGCTGTTTTTGCGACTGTTACAGCAAAATCATTAATCTCAATACCATAAAATTGATTAATTGAAACTTGTATTGGATTTATAGCTTCTCCAAATACAATTTGTCCGTGTTGGAGTAGATTCAGCACTTCATTTTCAAGCCGTCTAATACTAATATAAGTTTCTGTAAGGAAATTCCCCGAACCGCAAGCAGGATCAAACCATTTCAAACCCGCTAATTTACTTTGAAACGCGTGCAACTTATTATTTTTTGTTCGTTCTACGGTTATTGCTTTTATTTCGTCAAATTCTTGTCTCAAATCATCTAAAAATAGCGGATCAATTACTTTATGTATATTCTCAATAGAAGTATAATGCATACCACCGGAACGTCTGGTTTCCGGATTTAAAGTCGACTCAAATACTGCTCCAAAAATAGTTGGACTTATTGCCGACCAATCAAAATCATCACTCGCATTAGATAATAATATATTTTTTATCTCTTCTGTGAAATGAGGAATCTCTATATTTTCATCGGCAAACAAGCCTCCATTTACATATGGAAACTTTGATAGTGCACTGTTGTCGTATGGATCTCTCTCCTCTGGTTTTGTATCAAGAACTTTAAAAAGTTCAATAAGTGCTTTTCTTATCTCAAGAGCATCAAATCTTTGTAAATAATCATGGAACATTTTATGGTTACTTCCAAAAACCCCCGCATCTTCTGCATAAAGGCAAAACACCAAACGCACGCATAGCATATTTAAGCTCTTTTGCGCTTTCTCGCTTTCCGGATTTATATATTGCTTATATAAAGCATCATACATTTTACCAACCAGTTCTCCTGCTTTTACAGATATTTCCATTTCTTGCGTAATGCGAATTTGTTCTCTGTTTATCAGAAACTCCAACATGCTATATTTGGACTGAATATCTGCAAGTGCTATTTTTATAGGTTCCGGTACTCGCACATTCATGTCATATATCCATATTTCTGCAAAATTTGACGTCACAATCCATCTTGCTTTTTCATCATACGGCAAATTGTCGTTATATCGTTTCGCTTGTTCATACGGAGTTAGTTCAACGCCTCCCGACTGATGACCTTTCTTATCCAACGCAATCCCTAAAGTCTTTTGCTCAATAATAACTTTTGTCTCCGGAATATATGCATCAATTCTTTTTGTATGTCCATCTACTATAACCTTTTTTTGAAAATCTATACGATCCGTTGCATTTTCAACACCAAGAATTCTATCTAATATGTCCAACCAATATGAACGATCATCTTCATCTTCTTTCCCTCTATTTACCCATTTATTATAAAACTGGCGCGAAGCTTCTCTTCTTTCAGCATCTGTCATTTTTAACCCCAATCCTTATATAATCTCTGTTTGGCTCGTATACTATATTTTTATATTACCATCCTGTTTTGCAAAAAACGTATGCAGCAAATGCCACATACGTTTTTATTAAATAATCCGTCTTACCGACAATATCGTTCTATATGTTGCATTGCTAACTTTAATACCTGTTTTTGCCGTACTCGCATGTACAATAAGTCCGCCACCGATGTACATACCTAC
>SVFS01000052.1 GCA_015056725.1 Lachnospiraceae bacterium
TGTATATTTCTTTTTATACTGTTGGTATGGGTTTGTGTATAAAAAAACTCATCCCTTTTTCAAAAAGGAATGAGCCATATACACTTTATTCATTTAATTCCCAACCATGGTCCCCATGATAAATCATCTGTTTCGTCTGTCCGCCATCAATACAAATATTTTCCCCTGTAATAAATCCTGCTTTATCGGATGCCAGGAACAAAATCATATTTGCAATATCCAGCGGATTTCCCACACGTCCTGCCGGTTGCTGCGTCGCATCCGGTCCTTCGTAAACCGTGTAGTCTGTATCAATCCAACCGGGCGAAATGGAGTTCACACGTACCTTTCCCGCAAGACTGACTGCTAGTGCATGAGTTAACGCTGCAATTCCACCCTTAGCTGCTGTATAGCTTTCGGTTTGCGGCTGACTCATACGATCACGGGAAGAGGAAATATTGATAATACTTGCTCCCTCAGAAAAATATGGTGCAAACAGTTTGCTTAAATAAAATGGTGCCGTCACTCCAACCGTCATGGCATTCTGGAACTGTTCCCAGGTACAATTATCGATGCCATGCATCTGTGGTGGTGCATTATTGATTAGAACATCCACACGACCATATTTTTCAATTACTGATTGGGCAAAGTTTTCCAACACTTCTTTGTTACTGATATCACCCACATAATGGTCACCTTCCCTGCTGTCAATGACGCAGACATGGGCTCCGCATTTTTTGAATTCTTCTGCGGTACATTGGCCTATGCCATGGGCACCACCTGTGATTACGATTACTTTGTTTTTGAAATTCATGCTTAGAACTCCTTGGACAAAATTTTGTTTATGTGTATTATAAACTCATACCCGCCACTTTTCTATTCAAATTTTTCATACTCGCTTAGTTCTGTGAAGTTTTTTAAATCACCGCATCTACGCAAATAATCCAGACCGCCATCAACGGCAACAGCTCCACATTTACAAAATTTGAAATCATGTCTGTGGGTGCTTTCTATTTCGTCACCGCATTTGTTGCATCGAATTTTGTTTATTAATATTTTTTGCATTTTATCACCCACCTATATTCTATCTTAATTTGGGGCTGGTCGAAAGCCCCTTGGTCCTTCAAGCTGCGGGGCATTTCCCACTATTTTTTATTGCTTCATTATGTCTAACGATCAATATCCTGTCGATTTACAATTTTCAAATAGTTTCTCTTTAAATCATTAACAGAACCAAAGAATTTCTGCTCTGATTTAGAAAAAGTATGATTCTCAATTTTTAACTTCAACAATTCAAATGTACATATCATATCAGCCACTTGAAACAATCTATAATCCGATGGTTTCACTTTTCGAAACTCTACACGAGGCAAAAAAGCATTAAACAACGTCGACAATATCTTGTTCAACTCCACCTGCCCATTATCATAGTATATTTTAACCAAATCAAATGAAAGCAAAAAGTCATAGTGCTCCCTTATAAAAATAGATATTTGCTTTGAAAGTTTTCCTGTCGCCTCAACTATATCTTCGATATGTTTTTTCTCAATGTAGAAAGATTTGTATTTTACTCCACTCTGTCGCATAAATGTAACCATCTTATTAAATATCTTTCTACGTTCTAAATAATCCATTTCTGAGTATTCTTCCTCTTTACGAATAATCGGTCCCGTATGTATACAGTGATTCTCTAATCCCAGATGTGATAACTCTCTTTCCAAATATTCCATTGGCTCTTGAATAGATACATCCTGTTCATGAAACACCATTGTAACTATATACCATGGAGAATGGTAATCATATTCTCCAAAGTCACCGGATTCATCTATAAAAATACTTAATTCCTTCATCGAACCCCTTCTTACTTGTTTTTTTAGTATAAAAAATGGCGGGTATTCACCCGCCAATGATGGGGAACCTCCCCATCTGCTGATGGACCCGGGTCTTTCGACCAGCCCAAACTGTAACGCATTACAGCTTTATTCTATGTATATCATAACATCTTTATACATATTTTTCAAGGCGAACTTCTACTCCATTTACATTTTTTGAGAGAAGAAAACTTGTTATGCAAACATCCTGTGTTCTTCCTTTTCATTGTCCAAATCATCATGTAATAATAGTCTTAAAAATGGCGACGTGTCACCATTTTTATCTACTTCATCCAGCAAGTTCATTACAATACCTCCAGTTCAATAACCTGCATCATTTTATCCGAATGCTTAAACTTGGCTGCGTATTCTTCCACCTTCGCAATATCCATAGTCTCCACACAATTCCTGTACGATCCGATAATCTCCTTGTAATAGTCAAATGGTAATTTGCCACGGAATCTCACAAGCTCAATCAGCATTCTTTCCACGTTGTAAATGCATATCTCCGTGTTATGATATGATATCTTAACCTGTCCCATATCAAAAATATCTTCTTTCAAAAAAGTCTGCTTCACCCGTTCATCTTTAATCCTGCCATCGGTTCTGACTGTTGCCAAATGATAAAAATCAGGAATCACGTCCGTTAATCCATGATAATAAAAAGCACTCTCACCGGTAAATACAGCTTTCGGATATTTCGCACTGATAATCTCCAGCTCAGAACAATTTCTGCCCAAGGAATAAATGCCCTTCTCCTTTTGAAAAAGATTTCCTTCCGCTATTTCTTTTTTCAACATATGGTCGCTACCATATTTCTCTATACACTGCTTATATGTTAAAACCATAATCCACCAACTTTATTTGAGTATTTATACACACGATTGAAGATTATGTGTATCTTTCTACATAAACTCCCCTTCCGTCCAATCAAACAAATAATCCGGATCATTCCAATACTTTATATCTCCATACCCCCGCTCATACACACCGAATTTCTGCCTTGCATTCAGCAACGTCTTTCCATACTCTATATGATTAAAAGGACTATAAAGCTCTGCCTCCTCTTCACTGCATCCCACAGTCCGCAGGTGCGGTTTCTTATCAGGAGACATAGGATTTACTTCATACACCCACTTCACCGGTTCCGGATGACACCGACTATGTGTGTAAACTGTCTCAAAATATTCCTCCCAGGAATACTGCCTCCCATATTCATCATAAATCTCCAAATCTGCCTGATGCTCCCGGTAAAACGTCTCCAACTTATGAAAACTATCAAACGCTCTATGCTTCTGAAACAACGGCCGCCATCCGCAACTTAATTTATTCAGGTGACATCGATAACCAAGATATGGCTCATCCACGATGGTATACTCCTCACCAAGCACGCTCCACTCCGACTTCTCTGCAAAACAAGTCTGCATCAATTCCGTATTCCTGCTCATAAAATAATAATTGGTTCCCATGACAAGCCTCCTCTCCCAAATAAAAATATCCTCTTACCGGAACCCATTCAAAGGTCCTGGTAAAAGGATATCTCAAAGTCAAGTCTTTGTCATTGGACGGATAGTCCAAAACACTTATGCTGCCATCTGCAGACGCTGGGCGTAGTATAAAAGACGCTTGTCCTTCGGTTCCTGCGCTACCTTATACAAGCCTATATTTATAGGCTGTCCCTGCAAAACCAGCAGTTCTTCCATATGTACACCAAGAAGAATGCTTAAGGCATAAAGTTTCTCTAACGTTGGCAGATTCTGACCTTTAAACCAACGGTAAATCGGCTGGGGACAGGAGAGGTTTAAGTACTCTTGAATGTACTTCACGTCATAGCCTGCCAGTTTAAACATGATTTTTTGTTTTTGTCCGGTTCGTTGTTGGTCGATGGGGTGCATGGTGGCTCCTTTCATTTATTTAAAATAATCCTCTTGAAGATTTTGACGCTGAATGGATTGTAACTCACTGGATTCGTTTACGATCAGTCATATTCTCAAATTACTTTCTAGCCAAATACTTATCAAGTATATTTATTATATTACTTACACAAGCCCTTTTTGTGTTACACGTCAGTTTCTCGATTTGTATTTCTTCAATTTTTTTCTTGCTCCTGAATTTGGTGGCTTCCTGCACCTTTTGAGAATCCGAAACTTTATGCCCCCAAAATACTTCTTCCACATCATGACAAAACCATACCAAATTGAAACCATTGTCCTCACAATAACGAGAAATCTCTTTCAATTCTCTCTCATGTTCCGGATTTCTATCATATTGGTCTGTATCAATAAAGTATATTACATGCGTATCCCCCAAGACAAATTCCTTTTTGTTCTTAGCTATTTCTCTTACAACATCTTTGGAATTGTATCTTGATTTCGAATTCATATTTATTTTGCTAATCTTAACTTTATTATCTACTTTGTACCAACGATTTATTGTATCCAAAATATAAATACTATCAGTATCGGCAGACTTTTTTGTTTCTACACAAAGTATCATTTGAATTGCCATAACCACTACTCCCCAAAAATCCCAATAAAATCTGTAGCATCAATATTAAATGGAGAATCTTCTATCATGCCATTTTTATAGCAATTTTCTGGTGATGCATTTCCTCTTGCAGTCCATGGAACTAAATGATTATCGCTAGATAAAAAATCAATAGAATTTCTATTCTCTTTTAATACTGTCATTGGGTCTAAATTGTGTGTAGTAAAGCACAATTGACCTTTTCCATAATACATAAAATACTCAATTAATTTGCACAAATATACATCATTTAAGTTTGAATCCATTTCATCAACAAAAACTATTCCAACTGTACTTGCAGATACAAAACAATCAAACAATCTAATAAGCTTTTTAATTCCCGTACTCTCAAACTCCTTATTAATAATATAATCGCCATAATTCAAATTCAATTCACATTCATATTGGTCACCATTTTCTTTAGCATCAATATCAATTGACACTAACTCTGGCTTGAATATTTTAATAAATTGTGTCAGCTGTTCTACTTTTTTCTCATATTTGTCAAAATGACTTTTGTCAACCTTCTTTTCATTAACACTCGAAAATACATTTGCAAACTCGCCATACTCAATCAAACCTTCTTGCAATGCTTGATTTTCTAAACGACTTTCCTGTAATCTTTTGCGCAAGAAATATAATTCATGTTGATCTTCTTCAGCCAGATATACTTTTATTACGATGGCTAATGTCAGACACATAAATATGTGAATCAATAACTCTCTATCTACCTTGTCTTCTTTTACAACACCTATATCCTTTTTCATATTTGTTATATAAATATATACAAAGGAATGTGATGTTAATAAATTAAGTGATTTTTTTTCTAATATTCTTTTTTGCTCATCACTAGAATTGACAAATAACAATTCTCCATTTTTAGCTTCAAATACCAAATTATAATTATTATTAGCATAATTTCCATTCTTTGTACTCAAAACCTCTGACTGAATTTCATATAATCCCTTGTCATTCTTACCTATCTCTATGGAATATTTATAAACAATATTTGATGTATCTACATCAACCAAAAACTCACATGAAAAACAAAATTTCTGAGTTGACTTATTAATAATTTCATCTAAAAATATTTGTGTTTTTGATTCATTAAAATAGTTATCATTAATTATTAAATCCTGGAATATTTTCACCGCTGTAATAATAGCAGATTTACCAGAACCGTTTTCTCCATATATTGCTTTAATTCTATATTTATCTGGGTTAAATTTCTTATCAATTGTCTTTTTATAAAAATCAAGACGAATTTCCTTTTTAATGCTCTTTATACCAGAAACAGTCATGTTCAATAAGTAAATCATATTATCCATACTCCATACTCCTTTTCATAATATTATATGCTACTCTTCACAAAAATATTACAAAATGTAATTTTTTAGAGTCTGTTTGTATTATATACCTGTTATGCCAGAAAATCAATCAAAATAAACACAATATTTTAATTATCTTTCTTGGCACCGTTTAAGCACCACCAACCCTCTTTTTCGCTATTCTTTCCATTTATTTTAGAACGAAAAAGGGCTCTCCGATTTCTCGGAAAGCCCATAAAATCAATATAATTTTTAATTATTCAATGATAGTAGCTACACGGCCTGAACCTACAGTACGTCCACCTTCACGAATAGCGAATGTAAGACCCTGTTCCATAGCGATTGGATGGATAAGTTCGATTGTCATTTCTACGTTGTCACCAGGCATACACATTTCTGTGCCAGCAGGTAAGTTACAAACACCTGTGATGTCTGTTGTTCTGAAGTAGAACTGAGGTCTGTAGTTGTTGAAGAAAGGAGTATGACGTCCACCTTCATCTTTTGTTAAAACGTAAACCTGAGCTGTAAATTTCTTATGGCATTTTACAGAACCGGGTTTAGCAAGAACCTGACCTCTTTCGATGTCTGTTCTCTGGATACCACGAAGAAGAACACCGATGTTATCACCAGCCTGAGCTTCGTCAAGTAATTTACGGAACATTTCGATACCTGTAACAACAGATTTCTGAGATTCTTCTTTAATACCGATGATTTCAACTTCTTCAGATAAGTGAAGAACACCACGTTCTACTCTACCTGTAGCAACTGTACCACGTCCTGTGATAGAGAATACGTCTTCGATAGGCATTAAGAAAGGTTTATCTGTTTCACGCTGAGGATCAGGAATATAGCTATCAACTGCAGCCATTAATTCCATAATCTTGTCGCCCCATTCACTGTTAGGATCTTCAAGAGCTTTTAATGCAGAACCCTGAACAACAGGTGTATCATCTCCAGGGAATTCATATTCAGATAATAAGTCTCTGATTTCCATTTCTACTAATTCAAGTAATTCAGGATCATCAACCATATCACATTTGTTCATGAATACTACGATGTAAGGTACACCTACCTGACGAGACAATAAGATGTGTTCTTTTGTCTGAGCCATAACACCGTCTGTAGCAGCTACTACTAAGATAGCGCCGTCCATCTGAGCAGCACCTGTGATCATGTTCTTAACGTAGTCAGCATGTCCAGGACAGTCTACGTGTGCGTAGTGTCTGTTGTCTGTAGAGTATTCTACGTGTGCTGTAGAAATTGTGATACCACGTTCTCTTTCTTCTGGAGCTTTATCAATGTTAGCGAAATCTACTGCTTCGTTACCAGCAACTCTTACAGAAAGAGTTTTTGTGATAGCAGCTGTTAAAGTTGTTTTACCATGGTCTACGTGTCCGATGGTACCAATGTTACAATGCGCTTTGCTTCTCTCAAATTTAGCTTTAGCCATTTTTAGAATCCTCCTAAAATAAAATCAAATTTAATATTTCCTTGCATAGCAAGGCTTTTTGCTCGGTTACTTCTGATTATATTAAATAACCAGAAGTTTTTCAAGCAGATTTTCTTTTTATTATAAATAAATTATTTTGTTTTTGCAGCCAATACTTTTTCAGCTACATTCTTAGGTACCTGCTCATATTTTTCGAAGAACATAGAGTAGTTACCACGTCCCTGAGTTCTAGAACGAAGGTCTGTAGAATAACCGAACATTTCTGAAAGTGGAACGAAACCTCTAACGATCTTACCGCCGCCAAGGTCATCCATACCTTCGATACGTCCACGACGAGAGTTGATATCACCGATAACATCTCCCATGTATTCTTCAGGCATTGTTACTTCTACCTTCATGATAGGCTCAAGTAATACAGGTGATGCTTTCTGCATAGCTTCTTTGAAACACATAGAACCGGCAATGTGGAATGCCATTTCTGATGAGTCGACTTCATGGTATGAACCATCGTATACAGTAGCATGAACACCTACTACAGGGAATCCACCAAGACTACCTGCTTTTGTAGCTTCTTCAATACCTTCACCAACAGCAGGGATGTATTCCTTAGGAATAGCACCACCAACTACAGTAGATTCAAACTTGAATAATTCTTCACCGTTTGCATCCATTGGCTCAAATTTAACTTTACAGTGACCGTACTGACCACGACCACCTGACTGTTTAGCATATTTGTATTCCTGTTCAACAGCCTTTGTGAATGTTTCTTTGTAAGCTACCTGAGGAGCACCAACGTTAGCTTCTACCTTAAATTCTCTAAGGAGACGGTCTACGATGATTTCCAAGTGTAACTCACCCATTCCGGCGATAATTGTCTGACCTGTTTCCTGATCAGTATGAGCACGGAATGTAGGATCTTCTTCAGCAAGTTTAGCCAAAGCTTCACCCATTTTACCCTGACCTGCTTTTGTTTTAGGTTCGATAGCTAATTCGATAACCGGTTCAGGGAATTCCATAGATTCAAGGATAACAGGATGCTGTTCGTCACAGATTGTATCACCTGTACTTGTAAGTTTGAAACCTACAGCAGCTGCGATATCACCTGAATATACGATATCTAATTCTTCTCTCTTGTTTGCATGCATCTGAAGGATACGTCCAACACGTTCCTTTTTACCCTTTGTAGCGTTTAATACGTAAGAACCTGATTTACATGTTCCTGAGTATACACGGAAGTAAGCTAACTTACCTACGAATGGGTCAGTCATGATCTTGAATGCTAATGCTGAGAAAGGTTCTTCATCAGAAGATTTTCTTTCTGTTTCATTACCATCTAAGTCTACCCCTTTGATAGCTTCGATATCTGTAGGTGCAGGCATGTATTCGATAACAGCATCAAGAAGTTTCTGTACACCTTTATTTCTGTAAGAAGTACCACATACAACAGGTACTGCCTGACATGTACATGTAGCTTTTCTTAATGCAGCTTTTAATTCTTCTACAGATGGTTCTTCACCTTCTAAGTACATCATCATTAAGTCGTCATCTAATTCACAGATTTTTTCAACTAATTCTGCATGGTAAAGTTCAGCTTCATCAGCCATATCACCTAAATCATCTGTAACTGTGATGTCATCACCCTTATCATCATTGTAGATGTAAGCTTTCATTTCGAAAAGATCGATAACACCTTTAAACTGATCTTCTTTACCGATTGGTAACTGAAGACAAATTGCGTTTTTACCTAATCTTGTACGGATCTGTTCTACAGCACCGTAGAAGTTAGCACCTAAAATGTCCATCTTGTTGATGTAAGCCATTCTTGGTACGCCATATGTGTCAGCCTGTCTCCATACGTTTTCAGACTGAGGTTCAACGCCACCCTTTGCACAGAAAACGCCTACAGCGCCGTCTAATACACGAAGTGAACGTTCTACTTCAACTGTGAAGTCTACGTGTCCGGGAGTATCAATGATGTTGATACGGTGTTCAAGAGCACCAGGGCAAGCCTTTGTCTCTTTCTGCAATGTCCAGTGACATGTAGTAGCGGCTGAAGTAATTGTGATACCTCTTTCCTGTTCCTGTTCCATCCAGTCCATGGTAGCAGTACCGTCATGAGTATCACCAATCTTATAGTTAACACCGGTATAGTATAAAATACGCTCTGTTGTGGTTGTTTTACCAGCATCGATGTGCGCCATAATACCAATGTTTCTGGTTCTCTCTAATGGATAATCTCTTCCAGCCAAGACTTTTTCCTCCTATAATTAATCCAAACTTGAATCTTATAACACAAATTAGAAACGGTAGTGAGCAAATGCTTTGTTTGCTTCTGCCATTTTGTGCATATCTTCTTTTCTCTTTACTGAAGCACCAGTATTGTTTGCAGCATCGAGAATTTCGTTAGCAAGTCTTTCTTCCATTGTTTTCTCACCACGTTTACGAGAAAACATGGTTAACCAACGAAGAGCTAATGCCTGACGTCTGTCAGCTCTAACTTCGATCGGTACCTGATAAGTAGCACCACCGATACGTCTAGCTTTTACCTCAAGTACAGGCATAATGTTATTCATTGCTTCATCAAATACTTCTAAAGCAGGTTTTCCTGCCTTATCTTCTACTCTGGCAAATGCACCGTATACGATTTTCTGAGCAACACCTTTCTTACCATCTAACATGATGTTGTTGATAAGTTTAGTTACCACTTTGTTGTCGTATAAAGGATCTGCCAAAACATCTCTTTTCTGAATATGTCCTTTACGTGGCACGGTTCTTCCCTCCTTAATTATTGTTAATTAAATCATCGGTACTCACATGTCCGGTTTCCCGGTATAACTAGTGTTCGTGTCTTCTATCTGTTATGGTTTACCAGAAATCCAACACTTAATTAGTTCAAATTGTGGTACAAAAATTTTAAACTACTGCTTTATTATTTAGCAGCTTTAGGTCTCTTAGCGCCGTATTTAGAACGAGCCTGTTTTCTGTTAGCAACTCCCGCAGTATCAAGAGTACCTCTGATGATGTGGTATCTTGTACCAGGTAAGTCTTTAACTCTACCGCCTCTGATAAGAACAACGCTATGTTCCTGTAAGTTGTGGCCTTCACCCGGGATGTAGCTTGTTACTTCGATTCCGTTTGAAAGACGAACTCTGGCGATCTTTCTAAGAGCTGAGTTAGGTTTTTTAGGTGTAGCTGTTTTAACAGCTGTGCAGACACCTCTCTTCTGAGGAGAGTTAGAATCTACGCTCTTTTTGTGTAAAGAGTTGAAGCTCTTTAACAAAGCAGGTGCTGTAGACTTTTTAACTGTAGTCTGACGTCCTTTTCTTACTAACTGGTTAAATGTTGGCATTTCGGTTTCACCTCCTGTTTTTAATATTAACCTGTGCGGCGATTTTTACACACAAAAAGAAATGCATTCGCACGCACACTAAGTAAGTATAAGTGCGTACGAATGCATTTGTCAACTTATTTTTTTAATTTTCCACAGTTTCTTCTACTTCTGCCACTTCTACATCGTCAACGATTACATCTTCCAAGATTTCTTCATTTTCGATTATAACAGGATTTTCGACTACATCTGTAGATAAGTGTACGTCACGGTAACGTTTCATACCTGTTCCTGCAGGGATTAACTTACCAATGATAACGTTTTCTTTCAAACCGATTAACGGGTCTACTTTTCCTTTGATAGCTGCTTCGGTCAGAACTTTTGTTGTTTCCTGGAAAGAAGCTGCTGACAGGAAGGAACTTGTAGCAAGTGCAGCCTTGGTAATACCAAGCATAATCTGTTTTCCGTCTGCAGGTTCTTTACCTTCTGCAATCAGTTTTTCATTCATTTCTTCGTAATCAAGAACATCTACCAATGTTCCCGGTAAGAAATCTGCATCTCCGTTATTTTCAATACGAACTTTCTTAAGCATCTGTCTTACGATTACTTCGATATGTTTATCACTGATATCTACACCCTGTAAACGGTATACACGCTGTACTTCACGAAGCATGTAATCCTGAACTGCACGGATACCTTTAATCTTTAAGAGGTCGTGAGGATTTACACTACCTTCTGTTAATTCATCGCCGGCTTCTAATACTGCGCCGTCCATAATCTTAATACGTGAACCATAAGGAATTAAGTATGTCTTAGATTCACCTGTTTCATCGTTTGTGATGATGATTTCACGTTTCTTCTTTGTATCTTTAATAGTAGCTACGCCACCAAACTCTGCGATAATTGCAAGTCCTTTCGGTTTTCTTGCTTCGAAAAGTTCTTCGACACGAGGAAGACCCTGTGTGATATCGTCACCGGCAACACCACCGGTATGGAATGTTCTCATGGTAAGCTGTGTACCGGGTTCACCGATAGACTGTGCTGCAATAATACCTACTGCTTCACCAACCTGTACTGCTTCACCTGTTGCCATGTTTGCACCGTAACATTTTGCACAGATACCAACATGTGAGTGACAGGTTAAAATTGTACGAATCTTAACAGCTTCGATTGGATTACCATCTTTATCCACACCTACAGATAATACTTTTGCCGCTCTGGAAGGAGTAATCATATGGTTTCTCTTAACGATTACATTTCCGTCTTTATCAACGATATCCTCGCAAGTATATCTGCCTGTGATTCTGTCTTTTAATCCTTCAATGGTTTCTTTTCCATCCATGAATGCTTTTACAGTCATACCATAGATGTCTTCTCTGCCTTCACAACAGTCATTTTCACGGATAATTAATTCCTGTGAAACGTCAACCATACGTCTGGTTAAGTAACCGGAGTCGGCTGTACGAAGCGCCGTATCGGACAAACCTTTACGAGCACCATGCGCTGACATGAAATACTCTAATACGTCAAGACCTTCACGGAAGTTAGACTTAATCGGTAATTCGATGGTTCTACCAGTTGTATCAGCCATCAAACCACGCATACCTGCTAACTGTTTAATCTGCTGGTTGGAACCACGGGCACCGGAGTCAGCCATCATGAAGATGTTGTTGTATTTATCCAAACCTTTTAACAGAACTTCTGTTAAAGCTTTATCTGTTTCGTTCCAGGTTTCTACTACTGCTCTGTAACGTTCTTCTTCTGTCATAAGACCTCTTCTGAAGTTCTTAGAGATTTCGTCTACAGTAGCCTGAGCCTGATCTAACATTTCCTGTTTTTCTTCCGGTACAGTCATATCGGAAATAGAAACTGTCATAGCTGCTCTTGTAGAATATTTATAACCTGTAGCTTTGATATAGTCTAATACTTCGGCTGTTTTGCTTGCGCCGTGAATATTAATTACTTTTTCAAGAATCTGTTTTAATCCTTTTTTGCCTACGTGGAAGTCTACTTCCAATTTCAAAACGTCTTCAGGGTTTGTTCTGTCAACAAAACCTAAATCCTGAGGCAGGATTTCGTTGAAGATGAAACGTCCCAATGTAGATTCTACAAGTCCTGTTACTTCTTCACCGTCAACTTCTTTTGTCATACGAACTTTAATTCTGGAATGTAATGTACATGCCTTATTTTCGTATGCAAGGATTGCTTCATTTAAGTTCTTGAATACCTTTCCTTCTCCAACTGCGCCTTCTCTTTCCTGTGTCAGATAGTAAATACCAAGTACCATATCCTGTGAAGGAACTGCTACCGGACCACCGTCTGAAGGTTTCAAAAGGTTATTAGGTGAAAGTAAAAGGAATCTACATTCAGCCTGTGCTTCCACTGAAAGCGGTAAATGTACCGCCATCTGGTCACCGTCGAAGTCGGCGTTAAACGCTGTACATACAAGCGGATGCAATTTGATTGCTTTACCTTCTACTAAGATTGGTTCAAATGCCTGAATACCAAGTCTGTGGAGTGTAGGAGCACGGTTTAACATAACCGGATGTTCTTTAATTACTTCTTCCAAAACATCCCATACGCTTGCATCAAGTCTTTCCACTAATTTTTTAGCATTTTTGATGTTCTGTGAAATTCCTCTGGAAACTAATTCTTTCATAACGAAAGGTTTGAACAATTCGATTGCCATTTCCTTCGGAAGACCGCACTGATAAATCTTTAATTCCGGTCCAACTACGATAACGGAACGTCCTGAATAGTCAACACGTTTACCAAGTAAGTTCTGACGGAAACGTCCGGATTTACCTTTTAACATATCTGAAAGTGATTTTAATGCTCTGTTACCGGGTCCTGTTACAGGTCTTCCTCTTCTACCGTTGTCGATTAATGCGTCAACCGCTTCCTGTAACATTCTCTTTTCATTACGTACGATAATATCCGGTGCACCAAGTTCTAACAATCTCTTTAAACGATTGTTTCTGTTGATGATTCTTCTGTATAAATCATTTAAATCTGAAGTTGCAAATCTGCCACCGTCTAACTGTACCATAGGACGAAGATCCGGAGGAATAACCGGAATTACATCCATTACCATCCAGGAAGGTTCATTTCCTGAACCACGGAATGCTTCGATTACTTCTAATCTTTTAATAATTTTTGCTCTCTTCTGGCCGGTAGAATCTTTTAAGCCTTCTTTTAACTCTACAGCTTCACCTTCCAAATCGATTGCCTGAAGTAATTCTTTGATTGCTTCAGCACCCATTCCTACACGGAATTTGCTTCCCCAGTTTTCTCTTGCTTCCACATATTCTTTTTCAGAAAGAATCTGTTTGTACTGTAAATCTGTTTCGCCTGCATCTAATACGATGTAAGAAGCAAAATACAATACTTTTTCAAGTACACGTGGAGATAAATCAAGGATTAATCCCATACGGCTGGGGATTCCTTTAAAATACCAAATATGTGATACCGGTGCAGCAAGTTCAATATGACCCATACGTTCACGACGAACGTTAGCTTTTGTTACTTCTACACCACAGCGATCACAAATTACGCCTTTATATCTGATTTTTTTATACTTACCACAATGACATTCCCAGTCTTTGCTTGGTCCAAAGATTTTTTCACAGAACAAACCGTCTTTTTCAGGTTTTAAAGTTCTATAGTTAATGGTTTCGGGTTTTGTTACTTCCCCTCTTGACCAGTCTCTGATTTTTTCCGGTGATGCTAAACCAATTTTGATTGCATCAAATGTCATTGGCTGATATGCTTCTTGTTTTAATTCTGACATTTATGGCACTCCTTCCAATTTTTTTCAGATGTCCTACTCGTCTAATGCTCCATCGAAGTCATCATCGCTACCATCGAACAACATGTCATCATCTGCAAAATCATCTTCTGCACTCACAAGTTCTCCGCTTATGTCGTCGAATTCCTGTTTCTGATAACCATGTGCGCCGAATGATTCCTGTTCGTAGTTATAATTTTCAGAATCATTTCCTAATTCGTAACGATATTCAGAATCACTGTAATCTACTGATTCCATAATTTCTACTTCGGTCTGGTCTTCACGAAGAACTTTTACGTCAAGACCTAAAGACTGTAATTCCTTCAATAATACTTTGAAGGATTCCGGAATACCGGGTTCAGGGATGTTGTCTCCCTTAATAATTGCTTCGTATGTCTTAACACGTCCGATAACATCATCGGATTTAACTGTTAAGATTTCCTGCAATGTGTAGGATGCACCATAAGCTTCCAACGCCCAAACTTCCATTTCACCGAAACGCTGTCCACCGAACTGTGCTTTACCACCGAGCGGCTGCTGTGTAACCAATGAGTAAGGTCCGGTTGAACGGGCATGAATCTTGTCATCTACCAGATGGTGCAGTTTCAAGTAATGCATGTGTCCGATTGTTACAGGGCTGTCAAAATATTCTCCTGTACGACCATCACGCAGTCTTACTTTACCATCTCTTGAAATCGGAACGCCCTTCCATAATTTTCTATGGTCTCTGTTTTCATAGAGATAATCCATAACTTCAGGAAGTAACTCTTCATTATATTTTGCTTTAAACTCATCCCATTCAAGGTTTACATAGTCATTCGCCAAATCAAGAGTATCCATAATATCACGTTCGTTTGCACCATCGAATACAGGTGTTGCTACGTTAAAGCCAAGCGCTTTTGCAGCTAATGAAAGGTGAATTTCAAGTACCTGACCGATGTTCATACGTGAAGGTACACCCAGAGGATTCAATACGATATCCAAAGGACGACCATTTGGTAAATAAGGCATATCTTCAACAGGAAGCACACGGGAAACAACACCCTTGTTACCGTGACGACCGGCCATCTTATCACCTACAGAGATTTTTCTCTTCTGAGCGATGTAGATTCTTACAGCCTGATTTACACCCGGAGATAATTCATCTCCGTTTTCTCTTGTGAATACTTTTGCATCAACGATAATACCATATTCACCATGAGGAACTTTCAGGGAAGTATCTCTTACTTCTCTTGCTTTTTCACCGAAGATTGCACGAAGAAGTCTTTCTTCTGCTGTGAGTTCTGTTTCTCCCTTAGGAGTTACTTTACCAACTAAAATGTCTCCGGCACGAACTTCCGCACCAATTCGGATAATTCCTCTGTCATCCAAATCTTTTAACGCATCTTCACCAACACCGGGAACATCTCTTGTGATTTCTTCCGGTCCTAATTTGGTATCACGTGCTTCTGCTTCGTATTCTTCAATATGGACAGATGTATATACATCTTCCTGAACTAATCTTTCACTTAAAAGAACAGCATCTTCGTAGTTGTAACCTTCCCAGGTCATGAAACCGATTAACGGGTTCTTACCAAGAGCCAATTCACCTTCGCTTGTGGAAGGACCATCTGCGATAACCTGTCCTGCTTCTACATGTTCACCTTTTACAACGATAGGCTTCTGGTTGTAGCAGTTAGACTGGTTACTTCTTGCAAATTTTGTTAAAACATATTCTTCTTTTTCACCGTCATCATAAGTCATACGGATTTCTTTAGAAGAAACAAATGTAACGGTACCTGCCTTCTTCGCAACCACACATACACCTGAGTCAACCGCTGCTTTTACTTCCATACCTGTACCAACAACAGGTGCTTCTGTCATAAGTAACGGAACTGCCTGACGCTGCATGTTTGAACCCATGAGGGCACGGTTCGCATCGTCGTTTTCAAGGAAAGGAATAAGCGCTGTCGCAACAGAGAATACCATCTTAGGTGATACGTCCATGTAATCGAACATAGCCTTAGGATATTCCTGTGTTTCCTCTCTATAACGACCGGATACACTGTTACGTACAAAATATCCGTTTTCATCTAACAATTCGTTAGCCTGAGCAACATGGTAGTTATCTTCTTCATCTGCTGTCATGTAAATAACTTCTTCTGTTACTCTTGGGTTTGCAGGATCTGTCTTATCAATTTTACG
>SVFS01000053.1 GCA_015056725.1 Lachnospiraceae bacterium
TCACAAGAGTATTTTATGAAGAATATGAAAAATCTGTTCCGATGCCGAAGATGATGACAACAGGTAATTTCTGGGTACAGATGGAAATTGCATTTACGGAGATTTGGGAAGGCGGTAATGTTGATGCAATACTCAAAGAACTTTCCGATAATCTTATGAAACAGATGAATATGGAATCACAATAATAAATAGTACAAAAAGCGTAGCAATTCCGGCTACGCTTTTTTTATATAAAAATGTGTTTTGAACAATCTTGACGTAATGGGAAAAATGTGAGGTATAAAGAGAAACAAAACGGAAAAACTAAGAAAAAGAAAGAGGTGAAATGTATGATTATTGCAATTATTTCAGGTGCACTAATGAGTATACAGGGGATTTTTAATACAAAAGTAACCGAAACGACAGGAGTATGGACAGCAAATGCTTTTGTACAATTTACAGCGTTACTCGTATGTCTGGGCGCCTGGGCTACTGTAGAAAGAAACAGTTTTGCAACAATATTACAGGTACAGCCTAAATACATGCTTTTAGGCGGAGCAATGGGAGCAGCTATAACCTGGACTGTCATTCAAAGCATGAAAACATTGGGACCGGCACAGGCTGTAATGTTTATCGTAGTTGCACAGATTATTGTTGCATATGTGATTGAATTAATCGGACTATTTGGTGTAGAAAAGCAGGATTTTTCCATGAAGAAATTGATTGGTACAGTGGTTGCAATCGTAGGAATTATTTTGATTAAATGGGAATGAAAAGTGCTTGTAAAAAAAGTGCTGTTACATTACAATGTCTATATCATATTTTTGAGGGGCTTCTTTTCTGTAAGATATTCCGGGTGCGGATATGACTGCAGAAAGGATACGATATGAGGAAAAAAATAAGATATATCATGGCGGTAGTTTATATGACCGCTTTTTTAGTCGCTTGCGAAGGTGAAAAGGAAGCGGCTCTTTTTCCGTTAGAAAAAGATATTGTGTATGGAAAAAATATGGAAGCAGCAGAGGCAGATGCTTCTGAAGGCTTACAGGAAAATACAGATTTTGCGGATGAAAAGGTACTGGTGGTACATGTGTGTGGTGCTGTAAAAATGCCGGGAGTATATGAGCTTTCGTATGGCAGCCGGAGTTATGATGCTGTCATGGCGGCAGGCGGCTTCGAAGCAGATGCATGTGAAGATTATTTGAATCTGGCACGAGTATTAGAGGATGGGATGCGTTTGGAAATTCCGACGTATGCACAAGTGAAAGCAGCAAGAGAGCAGGGGATGCTTCTTTTGGATGACGGAACTTTGAGTGAAGGACAGACGGCGCAAACCGGTCTGATTAATATCAATAAAGCAGATAAAGCGTTGCTGTGTACCCTGCCCGGTATAGGGGAAAGCAGAGCAGAGAGTATTATTGCATACAGACAGGAGCATGGAGAGTTTCAGAAGAAAGAAGACATCATGCTTGTAGCAGGAATCAAAAACGGAATGTACGAAAAATTGGAATCTATGATTACGGTTGGAAAGTAAAAGAGGAGTAACTATGTTGAAAAAGGTTTTGATAGTAGATGATGAAAAATTAATTGTAAAAGGCATTCGATTCAGTTTAGAACAGGATGGAATGGAAGTTGATGCGGCATATGACGGCGAAGAAGCACTGGAAAAAGTAAAAGCAGGTACATACGATATTATATTGCTGGATGTGATGCTGCCAAAGCTTACCGGGTTTGAGGTATGCCAGCAGATTCGTGAATTTTCGAATGTACCAATTATTATGCTGACAGCGAAAGGGGAAGATATGGATAAAATCCTTGGTCTTGAATATGGTGCAGATGATTATATTACAAAGCCTTTTAATATTTTGGAAGTCAAAGCACGAATCAAAGCAATTATGCGAAGGGCTGTACCAAAGACAGACGTAAAAACGAAGGATAATGTGATTGAAAAAGGCGGACTGCTTTTAAACTGTGATACACACAGAGCGTATATTGAAGACAGAGAAATCAGTCTGACAGCTAAAGAATTTGAAGTGCTGGAGCTTTTGATGACAAATCAAAATAAGATTTACAGCAGAGATGCTCTTTTGAAAGCGCTTTGGGGAGAAGATTATCCGGGAGATGCACGTACGGTAGATGTACATGTAAGAAGACTCCGTGAAAAAATTGAAACGAATCCGAGCGAGCCGAAGTATGTACATACAAAATGGGGACTCGGATATTACTTTAACGTATAATGTAAAAGGAAGAATACATGTTTTTTAGATGGGAAGCTATAAAGGACAGACTGAAATTTTTTAGAAGTCTCAGAATGCGAATATTTTTACTGTTTATTATTGTTGGAATGATACCGAGTATTTTGATGCGTTATGGTATTTTGGAAAACTATGAAAACAGAGCAGTATCTGTACGTACATCCGAAGTGCAGACGCAGCTTAAAATTATAGCAAACCATCTGATTACATACAATTATCTGCAAGACACATCTTCGCCGGTAATTAATGCCGAGCTTGAGCAGCTGTCCAATTTATATAATGGGCGTGTACTTATCGTAGGTAATAATCTGAAGGTTGTTAAAGACACTTATGGAATCAGCGAAGGAAAAACCATTATTTCAGAGGAGGTCGTGAAGTGCTTATATGGAGAAAGCATGTCAGACTACAATGAAGAAGATGGTTATCTTCAATTTGCAATTCCAATCTCATTACCTGTTTCACAAGAAGATATACAAGTAGAAGATGCGGGAGAAGAAAAGGTTCATGGTGCAATGCTTGTGAGCATTTCCTGCGATACTATTTTGAAAACAATGGAAATATTGAATAATAAAGCAAATACGATGCAGATTCTCATGCTTATTGTAATTGTAGGAATTGCATATATTATGTCTGCACTTATGGTACATCCGCTTGATAAGGTAACACAGGCAATTAGCGAAGTAACCCTTGGCTATACGGATGAGCTGATTGATGTTCCGGATTATGTGGAAACCGTTCACATCGTAGATGCATTTAATAAATTACTGAGAAGAATGAATGTGCTTGATAATTCCAGACAGGAATTTGTATCCAATGTGTCGCATGAGCTTAAGACACCGATTACCTCTATGAAGGTATTAGCAGATTCCCTCTTGATGCAGGAAAATGTACCGGCGGAGCTGTATCGTGAGTTTATGGAGGATATTGCAACGGAAATTGACAGGGAAAATAAAATTATAACGGATTTACTGTCGCTTGTTAAAATGGATAAAACGCAGTCAGAGCTTGAAGTATCTGAGGTAAATATGAATGAACTGACGGAGATTGTGTTAAAGCGTTTGCGGCCAATTGCACGTAAGCAGGATGTGGAAGTGATCTTTGAAAGCATACGCCCCGTAAAAGCAACGGTAGATGAAGTGAAGATGTCGCTCATTATATCCAACCTTGTGGAAAATGCCATAAAGTACAATACAGAGAATGGCTGGGTAAGAGTCGTGCTGGATGCAGATCATCAGTTTTTTACGCTGACAATCAGTGATTCCGGAATGGGAATTCCGGCGGAAGCACAGGAAAGGATTTATGAGAGGTTTTATCGTGTGGACAAGTCACATTCCCGAGAAATTGGCGGAACGGGACTTGGACTTGCGATTACCAGAACAGCAGTATTGATGCACCGTGGTTCCATTCAGCTTCAAAGTGAAGCGGGGAAAGGTACCACCTTTATTGTAAAGATTCCGCTTACATCAAAATGAAAGGAATAGTATGACAGTTAATAGAAAGAAAGTGTTGATTTTTTTGTTAGCAATTCTTATGGCTTTTCCTATTTGCAGCTGCGGTAAGAAAGAAGAAACAAAATATCAATATCAGATATATTATGTGAATAAAGCAGGTACAAAAGTGCTTTCGACAGAGTATGGAACAGATACAGAGAAAGAGGATGTACAAAACTTATTGCCGGAGCTTATACAGCAGTTAAAAGCAATTACCGGAAAACCGGAATGTATACCGCCGCTTGCGGGAAATTATTCTGTAGTAAAGTATGAGCTTATGGGAGAACAGTTAAATGTAGATTTTGATGAGAAATATCTGGGACAGGAAACGGTTACAGAGGTGCTGAACCGTGCTGCAATTGTACGGACACTGACACAGATTGAAGGGGTTAACACAGTGACTTTTTCCGTTCTTGGAGCTCCGCTTACGGATGCACAGGGAATGCCGATAGGAATTATGATGGCAGAGTCCTTTATCGATAATACAGATAGGGAATTCAGTACTTACGAAAAAGCCACATTGCGTTTGTACTTTGCGAATGAAGCAGGAGATAAATTAAAAGAAGTGACAAGAAATGTCATTTTGAATAATAACGTTTCTATGGAAAAAACGGTTATGGATGAACTGATTAAAGGACCGGATATAGAGGCGGCGGATATGCTATGGCCAACGATTAATTCGCAGACACAAATACAGACAGTAATGGTAAAAGATGGTGTGTGTTATGTGGATCTTGATAAAGCATTTCTGGTACAGACCGGAAATGTGACCGGAGAGGTTGCCATTTATTCTATTGTGAATTCTATGGCAGAGCTTAATAATGTTAATAAGGTGCAGATTTCCGTAGATGGAGAAACAGATGTTAAATTCCGTGAAAACCTAAATCTTTCAACTGTTTTTGAACGAAATCTGGATATTGTACAAAAAGAAAAGTAGGAGGATACTATGCAGATAAAGAGACCTATCTGCAGTATCATAGTATGGTTGCTTTTGGGGATTGCATGTATGAACTGTCACTTTTTTGACGGTTCATACATACACGAAAAGAAGGAAGAGCAAAAAGAAGAGTATGTTATTTTTACCGGAACTGTAAAAAGTAAGGAGTATAAGTTGAGCTTTGGGAAAGAGCAGCTTGTAGTTTTGCTGGAAACAGAACATACGGAACAAGCTCATGAAAAGTATACGCGGCAGCAGTTACTATGCTACATGCAGGAGGCAAGCCATGAGCCATATATAGGACAAAGAATTATGGTAAGGGGCAAGCCGGAAGTATTTCCATCGGCAACAAACCCCGGTGAGTTTGACAGTTACAAATATTATCAAATCTTAAAAATATCTTACAAATTATCAAATGTAGTAATTCTATCAGAATCAAAAACATTTTCCGTATTAAAAGAAAACCTATACCGAGTGAAGAAACGATTGTCTTTTTTAATAGATAACAGTTTTCATGAAAGAGAAGCCGGCATTATAAAGGCAATGTTGCTTGGGGACAAAAGCAGTTTAAATGAAGAAGTAAAAAAACTATATGAATTAAGCGGGATGATACATATTCTGGCTATTTCGGGTGTACACATATCTATTATCGGAATGGGTGTATATAAATTGCTTCATAAATGTATGCTGCCGAAAGCTTTGAGGATACCGATGGTTATTATACTCATGATATTATATGGTATGATGACAGGAGGTGCTGTTTCCCTCGTTCGGGCAATTTTTATGTTTGGCATGAGACTTTTGGCGGAACTGGCAGGAAGAACCTATGATATGGTAACGGCACTTGCTTTCATTGGAATAATCATTTTGTGGCAGCAGCCGTTTTATATGGCACATAGTGGCTTTATGCTGTCATTTTCATCGGTAATGGGATTACTATATGTCCTGCCATGGATAAAAGAGATTACTGACATGTGTGTCATGAAAGGGAATATTGTAATAGAAGGAGTCAGGAAGGGAATACTAGCGGGAATTTCCATTGCAATAGCAACGCTGCCGATACAGCTTCATTTTTATTATGTGTATCCTCTGACATCATTATTGACAAATCTGATAGTAGTTCCTTTGGTAGGAATAGTACTGGCAGATGGAATCCTTACGGTATTTCTTTGCTTTGTATTTATGTGTGTGACACGTGTGTCATGTGGGGCGGCGATAGGAAAAATGGAGCAGGTCATAGCTGTGATCCGTAAGCCGAGTGAATGGATTCTGTTTATTTATGAGGAAATTGGTAAAATATCTTCTAGGATAGATGCGGGAATCTGGGTAATTGGAAAGCCGGAATTATGGCAGGTCATAATCTACTATTTGATTGTGGCAGGAATGATACTGTATCAGAGGGGCTGTTTTCCGGGACAGAAAAAGAAAGAAAAAATTCCGCAGTTTATACAGATTGTACTAGTACTTACAGCAGTCTGTTTCCTGTGCAAAAATCCACGTGAAGGTTTGCAGGTACATTTTTTGGATGTGGGGCAGGGAGATTGTATCGTGCTGATTAATGAAAACGGAAATGCATATATGGTTGACGGCGGCTCTACGAGTAAATCGGATGTAGGAGCAAATCAGATAATTCCTTTTTTAAAATATATGGGAGTGAAAAATTTGGAAGCGGTTTTTATAACACATCCGGACATGGATCATATTAGCGGAATTGAAGAAATGCTTCAGACGGATATTTGCCGGATTAAAATTAAGCGTTTGATACTTCCTGATGTAGCACAGAACCTAAAGGATACAGAACTTATTGGGCTGCGTGAATTGGCGGCAGAATCAGATGCGGCTGTGTATTATATGCATCAGGGAGAACTTTTGCGTGATGGAAATTTGAAAATTATGAGTTTAAATCCGGCAGAAAAGGAGAGTGCGCAAGACATGAATGCATTGTCCCAGGTATTGTATGTTGCATATAAGGATTTTTCAATGCTTCTGACAGGCGATGTGACTGGTGAGAAAGAGCAGCAGCTATGTGAAGGATATGAAATACTGCAAAAACAAGGAGCGATTTCTGACGAGAGAATAACGGTTTTGAAGGTGGCTCACCACGGAAGCAGATATTCGACAACAGAGCAGCTGTTAAAACAGATGTCTCCGAGATATGCAATCATTTCGGCAGGGAAAAAGAATGTATACAATCATCCGCATACAGAGACAATGGAGCGTCTAGAAAGGTTTGGCAGCAGCATCTTAAAGACTATGGATTATGGAGCCATTACAATACAAGTAAAAGGGAAAAAGGTTCTGCTAAAAGGTTATCGGAAACAGCCTTAGAAATGATGGAAATTCTTGTCATGGAAAAATAGGGATGATACAATTGTTATAGCGTGTGTAAAGAACAAAAGCTATTTGGTGGAGATAATAAGAAATGAGTATAGACAAAAGGGAATTAAAAAGAGCAATCCTGATAACAGCAGTACTGATGGTGCTTGCATCAGTAGTGATGCTGTATTGTAATGATTGGTACAATCTGCAGGGAGCGTTTGAACGGTCAAAAAAAATATTTTGGTCAATGCCGGTTTTTGCAGTACTGATTTGTATCTGTCATTATTCTGATGGGAAAGGATTAACAAATAAAGAGTATATAAATAAGATTCTTCCGATATCGGTGGATGCTGAAAACAGAAAAATGTATTTAGATTATGCACGTGTCATGGCTGTTATGTTAGTAATTATGACACATGCCTGCTCCGCACAGCAGAATGATACCGCAGCTACGCCTTGGAAGCTGACACTTCTTACGGTATGTGCGGGAATCAGTCTGGTATGTAATCCCTTGTATGTTATGATTTCCGGTGCACTTCTTTTATCTTCCAAAAAGGAAGAAAAGATAGGCAGATTTTATTACAAAAGATTTATAAAAATCGTGATACCGTTAATAATTTATTATTTGATTTATCTGTGTCTGGCAGAAGAAGTAAGCTTACTGCCACCAAAGAATATTGGTGCGGCACTGAAACAGATATTGGCAGGAGCATCAGATGTTGTACCGCATTTCTGGATGATTTATGTATTGATTTCGCTGTATATCAGTGCACCTTTTGTCAAAGTCATGGTACAGAATTTAAGTAATCATCAGATAAATGCCTTGTTTGTAGTCATTTTGGTGGAAGAAGCGGTGATGGTTCTTTTACCACTATTGGGATATCCGATTGGAGTGGGACTTAATCTGGCTTTGTGGGAAGGTGTTTTTATACTTGGATACATCATTACGCAGAAAAGGCAGAAATGGATGGAAAATCTGCTGCTTGTACTGGGCGGAATTTCAGCTGTGATAATTCCGATTGTACTGTTACAGGATTTTACATATACAGATTATGTTTGCAACTGCTCACCGTTAATGGTTACGTTTGCATCGGCTGTTTTGATTGTGTTATCTAAGTTGGAGCCGCATATGAAAGGGAAGCTGACAGGCATTGTCCAATTATTCTCAAAGTATAGTTATTCGCTTATTTTAATACATTGGTATGGATTGTTTGGAATAACATTTACAAAATTGTACTGTCAGCCGCTTCGTTTTGGCTGCATCGGTGGTATCGTGCTGACAATACTGATAACCATGATTGTGTGTTTTATTTTAGGATTTTTGGCAGATAATACAATTGTACTTGTGGTGCAAAAAGGTTTTCAGGGCTTGGTAAATTTGTTGAGGAAGCAAAATAGGGAAAGAAAGTAAATGGAAAATACAAAAAGAAGTGCAGTTCGGAAGGAAATAAAAAAACAGGGAGATAGACTACTTGGCTTCTGCAGATGGGTGATTATATCCGGTTTTATCGGTATCGTAGTAGGCTGGGTAGGTGTTGCATTTTACCATACTTTGAAATGGGCAACGACGATGCGTATCGAGCATCCGATGATTATTCTTGGGCTTCCGTTTGGCGGACTTATTATTGTAATGCTGTATCGTGCCCTGCGCCGTGAGGATGATCATGGTACAAACAGCGTTATTTCGGCAGTACGTTCGGAAGAAAAATTACACATTCGGACGACTCCGCTTATCTTTGTAAGTACGATTATTACACATTTATTTGGTGGCTCGGCAGGACGTGAAGGTGCAGCACTTCAAATGGGCGGAAGCATTGGAAATGGAATGGGTAAGGTGTTTGGACTAAATGAAAAGGATACGCAGATTGCAGTAATGTGTGGGATGAGTGCCTGCTTTGCAGCACTTTTCGGGACACCGATTGCAGCTACTTTTTTTGCGATGGAAGTAGTCAGTGTTGGGATTATGTATTATTCGGCACTTGTTCCTTGTGTGTTTTCCAGCCTGATAGCTGCTGAGATGGCAAGAATAATGGGCGTGGGAAGTGAAGCCATGAAAATCGGTATGGTGCCGGAATTTACGGCAGTTAATACCGGTAAAATTACATTGATAGCAATATTATGTGCCGCTGTGAGTATTGCATTTTGTATCATAATGCATTCTGCATCGGATTATTCGCAGAAATGGATTAAAAATCCATATATCCGCATTTTTGTGGGTGGTATTTTTGTTGCAGGAATTCATCTCTTGATAGGAATACCGGATTATATGGGTGCAGGGATGGATATTATTGAACATACCATGCATGGCGAAGTAAGACCGGAAGCTTTTGTCTATAAGATGGTGCTGACGGCAGTAACGCTGGGTGTAGGCTATAAAGGTGGAGAAATTGTACCATCGTTTTTTGTTGGTGCAACCTTTGGATGTCTTATGGGGCAGTTACTTGGTGTTTCGCCTTCTATGTGTGCAGCGGTAGGTATGATTGCGCTGTTTTGTGGTGTTACAAATTGTCCGATTACATCCCTTCTTTTAGCATTTGAGATTTTTGGAATGGACGGAATTTATTTTGTGCTGATAGGGGTAGCGGTAAGCTATATGCTGTCGGGATATTACAGTTTGTATCATTCACAAAAAATTGTGTATTCCAAATATGATGCAGCATATCGTGGGAATAAAATATAAGGTGGACTGGTTAAAAAAGTGCAAAATGGCTATATGAAACATGCCAAAAATGAATTATGATGTGAGCCGTGGAAAGCTTTCATGGGATAAACTGCGAAAGCGGATAAAGTGATTTCAGGAAATGAAAGACGGAGGTTTTTATGGCTTACAAAAAGATATTAACAATTCAGGATATTTCATGTGTAGGACAGTGTTCCCTTACAGTTGCACTGCCGATTATTTCAGCCTGCGGAGTGGAAACATGTGTACTTCCATCTGCAGTATTATCAACACATACAGCAGGATTTACAGGATATACATTTCGGGATTTAACAGAAGATATGCCTGCAATCAAAGAGCATTGGATGAAAGAAAAGATTCAGTTTAATTGTGTATATACAGGTTATTTGGGAAGCACAAAGCAGATTGACTATGTGGTAGATATTTTTGAAGCAACCAAATCAGAAAACGGATTATTAATTGTGGATCCGGCGATGGCAGATAACGGAAAGTTATATCCGGGTTTTGATGAAGCTTTTGTGGAAGCAATGAAAAGTCTGTGTGCAAAAGCTGATTATATTATTCCGAATATGACAGAAGCTTGTCTTTTGACAGGAATAGCTTATCAGACAGAGTATGATGAAGCTTATGTACAGAAGATTATTACAGCATTACAGGATATGGGATGTAAAAATATTATTTTTACGGGAATTTCCTATCGTGCAGGTAGGACGGGAATTGTTGTATGCAATGATGGTAAGCAGGCATATTATGAACATGAAATGCTTCCAAACAGCTGTCACGGAACAGGTGACATTTATGCATCTGCTTTCGTAGGAGCTTTGATGCGGGGCAAAACAGCATATGATGCGGCTGGAATTGCGGCGGATTATACAGTAGAATGTATTAAAGCAACTGCAGAAGAAGAAAATCACTGGTATGGTGCGAAATTTGAGCCGGTACTTGGAAAACTGATTTCTGCGTTGGAATAAAGATAAAGCTGAAAGGATTTTTCAGGAATGCAACTGATAAATGAGGATATCAAATCCGGTAATTTGAAGCCGGCATATCTGCTCTATGGTGAAGAAAATTATCTTATCAGACAATATCGGGATAAATTGGAAAAAGCTGCTCTCGGAGAGGGAGATGCAATGAATCTCAACCGCTTTGAAGGCAAAGGAGTACATGTTCCGGGGATAATCGATATTGCTGAGACGATGCCGTTTTTTGCGGATAGAAGAGTTGTAGTGCTGGAAAATACGGAACTTGTGAAATCAGGTGGAGAGCAGCTTGGAGAATATCTTTTAAAAATGACAGCTTCTACGGTTTTTATTTTTTCGGAATCGGCAATTGATAAAAGAAGTAAGCTCTATAAAGCAATTGCCAAAGTAGGCCGTGCCGTAGAATTTGAAAGACAAAATGAACAGACGTTAAAACGTTGGATACTCGGACTTTTAAAAAAGGAGCAGAAGCAGATAACTGCTCAGACACTGGATTTGTTTTTACAAAAAACCGGTGATGATATGGAAAATATCCGAAAAGAACTGGAAAAGCTGGTGTGTTACTGCATGGATAAAGAAGTGATTACATCAGAGGATGTAGAAACGATATGTGTTCATCAGGTACAAAACCATATTTTCGATATGATAACAGCAATTGCAGCAGGGCAGCAAAAGCAGGCATTGCAGTTGTATTATGAACTGTTGGCACTCAGAGAGCCTCCGATGAGGATTTTGTTTTTAATTGCAAGGCAGTTTAATATGCTGTTGCAGGTAAAGGAACTGGTACGAAAGGGATATTCCCAGAAGCAGATAGCGGAAAAGGTAGGACTGCAGGGATTTATCGCCGGAAAATATATGAATCAGGCATCTGTTTTTTCTATGGACTACTTAAAGCAGGCAGTACAGGATTGCGTGGAAGCAGAGCATGGTATTAAGTCGGGTAAGATGACGGATCAGTTGAGTGTGGAACTATTAATTATTAAATATAGTAAAAAGATGAAATGATACAGAAAGGAACTGTTTTGCTAAAAGAAAGGCTTGGCAAAATCAGTTCCTTTGTTGTATAATGACCTAGCAATGATGTTTTGTTGCGACAATACAGAGAAAATCTTGTACATATCTCAAAATGTAAGTCTGGGATAGCTTATCATTTAAGTTGTCTATGTTCTATCAAAATAAGGAAATTGCCAATAGATACCCAAAGTTAGTTAAATATGAATTGAAAAAACTTTTTGTAAAAGCCATATATCATCGAAAGGAGTTTTTGTAATGGGCGATATGCGTGAAAAATATGAATCATTAGCATTAAATGATTTGAAAGAATTAGCAAAAGCAAGAGGAATTAAAATTACCGGTTTGAAAAAAGCTGATTTAGTAGAATCTATGCTGGAAGAAGATAAAAAGGATGCGGAAAAAGGTAAGGAAGTGGAAGTGAAACCTGTTCTTACTCCTGCCAATACGCAGAATGCAACCGCAGAAGAAAAATTTCCTGCTGAATTAGACAGTGGTGTTAGGGCACATGGTATTTTAGAGGTTATGCCGGACGGATATGGTTTTATCCGTTGCGAAAACTATTTGCCCGGTGAAAATGATGTATATGTGGCACCAAGCCAGATTCGTCGTTTTAATTTAAAGACCGGAGATATCATTGAAGGAAATACAAGAGTTAAAACACAGGGTGAAAAGTTTAGTGCATTATTATACCTGAAGAAAATTAATGGTTTTCCGCCGGAAGTTGCACAGCGCCGCATGAATTTTGAAGATATGACTCCAATTTTCCCGGATCAGAGATTAAAGCTTGAAACTCCGGGTGCATCCAATGCGATGCGTATTATGGATTTGATGAGTCCGGTAGGTAAAGGACAGCGTGGTATGATTGTATCTCCACCAAAAGCCGGTAAGACAACCCTTCTGAAAGAAGTGGCAAAGTCCCTGAAGAAAAATTCACCGGAAGTGCATCTGATTATTCTGTTAATTGATGAAAGACCGGAAGAAGTAACAGATATTAAAGAAGCGATTGAAGGCCCGAACGTAGAAGTAATCTATTCTACATTTGACGAACTTCCGGAACATCATAAACGAGTATCGGAAATGGTAATCGAACGTGCGAAACGTCTTGTAGAACATAGACAGGATGTTTGTATCCTGCTTGATTCTATTACACGTCTGACAAGAGCGTATAACCTTACGGTTCCGCCTTCAGGAAGAACTTTATCAGGCGGTCTTGACCCGGCTGCACTTCATATGCCAAAACGTTTCTTTGGTGCAGCAAGAAATATGCGTGGTGGCGGTTCCCTGACAATTCTTGCTACAGCTCTTGTGGAGACAGGCTCTAAGATGGATGATGTAGTATACGAAGAATTTAAAGGTACCGGTAACATGGAAATGGTACTGGATAGAAAACTGTCAGAAAGAAGAGTATTCCCGGCCATCGATATTCCGAAATCCGGTACAAGAAGAGAAGATTTACTGCTTACTCCGGAAGAAGCAGAAGCGATGAATATTATTCGTAAAGCTTTAAATGGTTTGAAACCGGAAGAGGCTGTAGACAAAGTACTCGATATGATTGCAAAGACAAAAAACAATGCAGAATTTGTTGCAATGGTAAAGAAGATTAAATTTATTTAAAATTTTTGAGAAAATAACGCCATTTTGTCGCGTGAAATGCGAAAATAGGTCTTGCACAGCGACAAACCCTATGCTACAATAAATAAGCTGTTTATTACAGCAAACGGGTGAGAACAAAACGTAATTAAACATAGAGAGGTGAAAAAATGAAAGAAGGACTTCATCCTGAGTATTATCAGGCAACTGTAACATGTAACTGTGGCAATACATTCGTAACTGGATCTACAAAGAAAGAAATCCACGTGGAAGTTTGCTCCAAATGCCATTCATTCTACACAGGTCAGCAGAAAACTGCTAGAGCTGATGGTCGTATTGATAAGTTCAACAAGAAATACGGTATGGCTACAAATTAAGATTATGAGTAGTAAGGTTGGGGATTTCGTTCCTCAACCTTCTTTTCTTTTCATGAATTATTGATTTTGTGCATAAAACAGATTGATTTTATGCAAATAGAGAATAGAGGAAGCATTTATGGCGAAAGCAAAGAAACATTATTCAGGCATTGGCGGACAGGCAGTATTAGAAGGTATCATGATGAAAAACAAAACAAGATACGCTGTCGCAGTAAGAAAACCGGATGGTGAAATTGATGTAGAAATAAGTGAATATAAAGGGATTCTGGGTGACAGTAACATTATGAAAATACCTTTTATCAGAGGGGTATTTGCGTTTGTTGATTCTCTTGTACTTGGTACCAGAACACTGAATCACTCAGCATCTTTTTATGAAGAAGAAGTAACGGAAACAAAATCGGAAGAGATTATCAAAAAGGTATTTAAGGATAAGGCAGAGAACATTCTCGTAGGATTTACTACTGTGTTATCAATTGTCCTTGCAGTGGCGATTTTTATGGTACTTCCATATGTAATTACCAGCCAGTTCTTAGAACCTTATATCCGTAATGCATCTCTCCTTGCCATTATAGAAGGCATAATGAGAATTGCTATTTTTGTTTTGTATACGGTACTTATTTCGCTGATGAAGGATATCAGAAGAGTGTTTATGTACCATGGTGCAGAACATAAATGTATTAACTGTATTGAAAAAGGACGTCCGCTTACAGTTCGTAATGTCATGAGAAGTTCCAAACAGCATAAGAGATGTGGTACAAGTTTTATGTTGTTTGTTATGGTAATCAGTGTTGTGCTGTTTTTCTTTATCAGAGTAGACAATATGGCACTCAAAATTGTATATCGTATTTTACTGATTCCGGTTATTGCAGGTATTGCTTATGAAATTATCAGACTGGCAGGAAACAGTGAAAATATTCTTGTAAGAATTATTTCCGCACCGGGTATGTGGTTACAGAGACTGACAACAAAAGAGCCTGATGAAGATATGGTAGAAGTAGCGATTCAGGCAGTAGAAGCAGTATTTGACTGGAAAGCATATCAGACGGAAGTGTTTGGATATACGGAAAGAGATTTTGAGAACGAGCTCATTGCGGAAGAAAATCTGAAGAATGAAGAAACAATCGATGCTGTATCAGAAGAGGAGACAGAACCGGCTGATTATGAAATAGAAGACGAAGTTTTGTCCGAAGAAGATATTGAGATTGATGATGAGATTCTTTCTGTTGAAGATATAGAGATTGACGAAGATGAAGTATAAAGCAGTGTATGAATATGGAGTACAAGTGCTGGAACAGGCAGAAGTACCGGAAGCGGCATTAGATGCAAGACTGCTTTTGGAAGAAACTTGCGGTACAGATAGAACGACATTGTTTGCGCATCCGGATAAAGAGCTTTCAGAGGATGAATGGAAAACGTATAAAGACTACATTCAAAAACGTGCTGAAAGAATTCCGTTACAACACATTCTTGGAAAAACCGAGTTTATGGGATTGACTTTTAAAGTCAATAAGGATGTCTTATGTCCCAGACCGGATACGGAAGTGCTTGTAGAAGAAGTAATGAAATATCTCCATGACGGTATGCGTATATTGGATATGTGTACAGGAAGCGGATGTATTTTACTGAGCCTGTTACGTTACTCGAATGATTGTGTGGGAGTAGGAGCTGATTTGTCACCGGAAGCTTTGCAGGTGGCAAAAGCAAATTGCGAAGAGCTCGGTTTGGAAGAAGCGGCTTCATTTATTGAAAGTAATTTATTTGAAGGCGTAGAAGGTAAATTTGAGATTATTGTATCCAATCCACCTTATATCAAAACAGAAGAAATAGATACACTGATGCCGGAAGTACGGAATCACGAGCCAATGATGGCACTGGATGGGTTAGAAGACGGGCTTCATTTTTACCGTCTGATTTCTAAACAGGCGAAGGATTATCTTCCGGGTGGAGGAATGCTGTTTTTTGAAATCGGCTATGATCAAGGAGAAGAGGTACAGCAGATTATGCTGGAAAATGGTTATCAGGAAGTACACCTTGTCAAGGACTTTGCGGGACTTGACCGAGTGGTGTACGGAGTGAAAATATAGAGTAAGAATAAAGCAGATGTAAAACAAGGAGTTTATATGTTTGATAAGTTAGATGCGTTATTGCACCGATTTGAAGAAATTATGAATGAGCTGGCTGAGCCGGGAGTGACAGA
>SVFS01000054.1 GCA_015056725.1 Lachnospiraceae bacterium
CAACCAATGACAGAAGATTGTCTTTTGACATCGGAGCTTGAAAAAACAAACGAGGCATATGCACTTGCCAAAATTTCGGGATTAAAGTATTGCACTTATCTAAACAGACAGTACGGTGCAGACTTTATTTCGGTAATGCCAACGAATCTGTATGGACCAAATGATAATTATCATCCGGAAAACAGCCATGTCCTGCCGGCATTTATCCGCAAGTTCCATGAAGCAAAGGAAAAAGGGGAAACGAGCGTAACCTGCTTTGGGGATGGAAGTCCGATGAGAGAATTTTTATATGTGGATGATTTAGCAGAGCTCTGCTTACATTTGATGAACGTGTATAGTGGTAATGAGACTGTAAATGCAGGAACGGGGAAAGAGATTTCAATAAGAGAACTGTCTGAGCTGGTGGCGGAAATTGTAGGCTTTACAGGGGCCATTTACTTTGACATGTCTAAGCCCAATGGTACGCCGCGAAAACTGCTGGACGTATCAAAAAGTAAAGCTCTTGGATGGCAGTATAAAACGGAACTGCGTGAAGGAATCAGATTGGCATATGAAGATTTTTTAAAAAAGGAAAAAATGTAGAGAAAGAGGAATTCATATGAATATTGTATTGTTATCCGGTGGTTCAGGAAAACGTCTTTGGCCATTGTCAAATGATGTGCGCTCGAAACAGTTCTTGCCACTTTTTTATAAAGACGGAGAATATGAATCCATGATGCAAAGGGTTTATAGACAAATTAAGGAAGTAGATCAGAGTGCATCAGTTACGATAGCGACCTCTAAAAGTCAGGTATCACTTGTGAAAAACCAATTAGGGTCTGTAGATATTTCCATAGAGCCGTGTAGGAGAGATACCTTTCCGGCAATTGCACTTTCAGCAGCATATCTGAAAGATGTAAAACACTTATCGGAAAAAGAACTTATGATAGTTTGTCCGGTGGATCCATATGTGGAGCCGGATTATTTCAAAGCACTTTCAGAGCTTGAAAAACATGCAAAAAAGGAGATTACATTACTTGGAATCAAACCTACATATCCAAGCGAAAAGTATGGATATATCTTACCGGAAGAACAGCTGGAAGAAGGAAAAAGTAACACAAAGTTAAAGCCGGTCAAATGCTTTCAGGAAAAGCCAACAGAAAAAATCGCAGAAAAGCTGATAGAACAGGGTGCGTTATGGAATAGTGGTGTATTTGCTGTTTCTATAGGATATGTACTTAGAAAAGCACATCAGGAGCTTGAGTTTACGGATTATTATGACCTATATGCGCATTATGCCGAAATGCCCAGAATCAGTTTTGATTATGCGGTAGTAGAAAAAGAAAAAGATATCTACATGATGGAGTTTCATGGCACATGGAAAGATTTAGGAACATGGAATACCCTGACAGAGGCAATGACGGAAGTGATAAAGGGAAATGCGGTAATGGGAGAAGGTTGTGAAAACGTTCATATCATTAACGAAACAGACCGTCCGATTTTATGTATGGGATTAAAAGATGTAGTGGTGGTAGCAAGTGCAGAAGGGATTCTGGTATCCGACAAAGGAAAGTCCAGTTATATGAAGCCTTATGTGGAAACGTTTGGAGAATAATGTGCATGGTAGTGGAAAACGTGAAAAACGATAGCCCTAAATCGACGGAGTTTCCATTTCTGTTAAAGCCGGAAGTTAAGCATTGTCTTTGGGGTGGAGAAACCTGGGAATGCTCAACCAATGAGGAAGGAATCAGTATTGTTGCAAGCGGCAGATATGAAGGAATGCTATTGACAGAGGTTTTGAAAAAGCATCCGGAGTTTTTAGGAAAATGGAAGAATGAAAATGGGGAGCTTCCTATTTTACTGAAACTGATTGATGCAAAAAAGGATTTGTCCATACAGGTGCATCCGGGGGATGCATATGCGAGAAAGCACGAGGCTGGTGCACTTGGTAAAACAGAATTTTGGTATGTTCTGGATGCAGAAAAGGATAGTAAACTGGTATATGGTTTTGAGCATGATATGACAAAAAAATGTGTGGAAAAAAGCCTGATGGATGGTACGATAGAGCGGTATGTGAAAAAAGTTCCGGTTAGAAAGGATGATTGCTTTTTTGTTGAGGCAGGAATGATTCATGGAATCGGAAAGGGAATTTTACTTGCGGAAATCCAGGAAAATTCCAATATAACGTATCGCTTACATGATTACAATCGTGTCGATAAATATGGAAGGAAAAGGGAAATTCATATAGAAAAAGGCTTGGATGTTATGAAACTGACGCGGACAGGAGATGTAGAACGTGGCAAAAGGCAGTTTCATTACAGGAAGGGATTCGTATTACAGAAGGTTTGCCAGAATCGGTATTTTCAAGTGGAAAAGCTGATGCTTAATACGCAGTGCTGTAGAGAAATGGCAGAGCTTGAGAAGAGGAAAGCATCTTTTAGGATTTTGCTTTGTACAGAAGGCTGCGGAGTATTATTTGTAAAAAAGGAATTGCTCAGTTTTTTCAAGGGAGATTGCATTTTTGTTCCTGCTAATACAGAAAATATAAGACTTCATGGTACGGCGGAATTATTGTGCTGTATGGCATAATCCGCAAATAGTATATTGACAAAAACGAACATTTGTTCTATTCTTAAAACAGAACAAATGTTCGTTTTTTTATTTGCGTGAAAAGAGGGAATATGGAATGGAATATTTAAAAGATGGTGGTTTGTCGCTTATGGAGAAGCTGAATATTTTGACAGACTCTGCAAAATATGATGTGGCTTGCACGAGCAGTGGCTCGGAGCGTAGAGGAAGCGGCAATGGAATGGGAAATACAATATCCGGCGGTATTTGTCACAGCTTTGCGGGAGACGGCAGGTGTATTTCGCTTTTGAAGGTTTTGTTTACCAATCACTGTGTATATGATTGTAAATATTGTATCAACAGAAGAAGTAATGATGTTAGGAGGACCGCATTTACACCGGATGAATTATGCGAGCTTACGATGAATTTTTATCGCCGGAATTATATAGAAGGGTTATTTCTAAGTTCCGGTATTATCAAAAATCCTACTTATACAATGGAGCTTATTTATGCCGCTGTTTGGAAGCTTCGTCATGTCCACAAATTTGAAGGATATATTCATGTGAAAGCAATTCCGGGTGCGGATGAACTGGTAATACAAAAGTTGGGGATGATTGTGGATAGGATGAGCGTGAATCTGGAGCTTCCTACCGCAGAGGGACTAAGAAATCTTGCTCCGAATAAAACCAGAGAGACCATACTGAAACCGATGCGTCAGATTCAGAATGGGATTATTCAGAGTAAAAATGAGTTGGTGTTATATAAGCGTGCTCCACAGTTTGCACCGGCAGGACAGTCTACGCAAATGATTGTAGGTGCTACACCGGAAAATGATTATCATATCGTTTCGGTAGCAGAGGCACTATATCAGAAATTTGGGTTAAAGAGGGTGTTCTATTCTGCGTATGTGGATGTAAATGAGGACAAAGATTTGCCGGCACTTCCGGGAGGACCGCCGCTTTTGCGTGAACATCGTCTGTATCAGGCGGATTTTTTGATGCGTTTTTACGGGTTTGCGGCGAAGGAACTGTTATCTGAGTCGAAGCCGAATTTTAATGTGCTTCTGGATCCGAAGTGTGATTGGGCATTACGGCATTTGGAATTGTTTCCAATGGAAATTAACAGGGTATCTTATAAGATGCTTCTTAGGATTCCGGGGATAGGTGTGAAATCAGCACAGCGTATCGTGGCAGCGAGACGGATGGCAAATCTTGATTTTGAGCATTTAAAGAAACTTGGAGTAGTTTTGAAGCGGGCACTGTATTTTATTACTTGTAATGGAAAAATGATGTATCGGACTAAGATAGAAGAGGATTATATTATGCGAAATCTACTTCTGACAGATCATAAGGCACCTGCCAATATTGTGGTTAATGGACAGGAAATGACATATAAGCAGATGTCGCTTTTTGATGATGTGGGATTTTATCAGAAAGAAGAACGGTTTCGCGTATTAGAAGAATTGCACAGTAGTAAGGTAAGCGGGCTTTAAGAGCAGAAAAATGCAATGGGTGGATAGGAATAGTGAGGAAGAAGAAAAATGCAGACAACGGTATTTCAATGTGAAGACAGCGTAGAAGGAATTCTGACCGGTGTATATGATGCTTATGCATCAAGACTCGGACATGATAATTGTAAACTGTCGATAGATGAAACAGAATATGAATTGTTTTGCGTATACAAAAAAGTAATGCCTTCAGCGGAGAAGACCGCAAAGGTGATACGCACCTTGCGTAAGGAATTTGGGGAGGAGAATTTCCAGCGTATCTGTTACGGGCTGGCAAGCTATGAAAAAGATAAAGCGAATGCAGTATATAAAACGATTGTAACAGGATTGAAACAGAAATTGGGATATCGGATTTTCGAACATCTGTCGGATCCATATGTGATGCGTTTATTTGCCCTGCAACGCAATGTAGGCTTTGAATTGATGCACTGGCGGGGATTTATACGTTTTAAAGAATTGGAAAGTGGAGTACTGTTGGCGGTTTTCAATCCTAAAAACCAGATATTGCCACTTGTGATGCCGCATTTTGCGGATCGGTTTCCGCTTGAAAATTTTTTGCTATATGATGAGGGACGTAACTTGGCAGGAATTCACTATGCGCGGAAGGAATGGTTTTTGATGGAGCCGGAATTCTTTGACAAAGAATTTGCAGGGCATGTTACAGACGATGAAAAGTATTATCAGGAATTGTTTAAAGCTTTCCAGAAGACGATTGAAATTAAAGCACGTACAAACCCTAAGCTGCAAATGCAGATGTTGCCATTACGCTTTCGGGGGAACATGACGGAATTTGAATAAATCATGTCGTGTTTTCGAAGGAATAGTTGTCGTATTTCTATTGACTTTTAGTATGTGGGTGGTATGATGGTATTAACAACAAACGAACCGTTTCGCTCATAGGAAAGAGAGGTCTCAAATGGCAAAACTACTTTTAGGAATTGATATAGGAACAAGTGCATGTAAAGTAGCTGTTTTTGACAAAAGCGGCAGAGTGCTTGTACAGGCAAATAAACCATATGAATTATATTATCCAAATCCGGGTTGGGTTGAGCAGGATCCGGATGAATGGTGGGAGGCAATCTGTGAAGGAATCAAAGATTGTCTGGCAGCAGATGAAGTGTCCGCAGAAGAGATTGCCGGTATTGGTATTGACGGACAAAGCTGGTCGGCAATTCCGGTAGACAAAGAAGGAAATTGTCTTGCCAAGAGTCCTATTTGGATGGATACAAGAGCGAGAAACATTTGTGATGAAGTAAAAAGAAAGTTAGACTTCCATGAGATTTTCGATGTGGCAGGTAATGATTTTTTACCATCTTATACGACACCAAAGATGCTCTGGTTTAAACAGGAAAAGCCGGAAATCTATGACAAGACATATAAGTTTTTACAGTCTAACAGTTATATCGGATATAAGCTGACAGGCGTTATGAGTCAGGATTTGTCGCAGGGATATGGTATTCATTTCTTTAATATGAGTACTTGTACATATGACGAAGAACTTGCGACAGCACTTGGATTAAGTGTAGATAAAGTGCCTGAACTTTATCAGTGCCATGAAGTAATCGGAACGGTTACAAAAGAGGCGGCTGAAAAAACAGGATTAAAGGAAGGAACAAAAGTAGTAGCCGGTGGCTTGGACGCGGCATGTGGAACGCTTGGTGCCGGTGTATATTTGCCGGGACAGACACAGGAACAGGGTGGTCAGGCAGGTGGAATGAGTATTTGTGTAGACCATGCGCTTGCACATCCGAAGCTGATTCTCAGTCCACACGTCATTCCGGGTATGTGGCTCTTACAGGGCGGTACTGTCGGTGGTGGCGGTGCACTTCGATGGTTTAAGCAGGAGTTCGGTGAAGGCCAGTCCTTTGATGATTTAACGAAGCTGGCGGAAGAAATTCCGGCAGGAAGTGATGGCGTAACATTCCTTCCGTTTATGGCCGGTGAACGTTCTCCACTCTGGAATCCGGATGCAAAGGGCGTGTATTACGGTCTTGGATTTGATAAGACAAAAGCACATATGGTTCGTGCTACTTTAGAAGGTGTGGCTTATTCCTTACAGCATAATCTGAAAGTAGCGGCTGAAACAGGAGCAAAGGTTGGCGAACTCATTGCAATGGGTGGTGCTTCCAACAGTGTTTTGTGGACACAGATTAAAGCGGATGTAACAGGAAAAGTAATTAAAGTGCCGACAAGTGATACAGCAACTACGCTTGGTGCAGCAATTCTCGCAGGTGTGGGTGTCGGTGTATACGAAAGCTTTGAAGAAGCTGTAAAAGAAACCATTGTTATTACAAGAGTGCAGGAGCCAAATATGGAAAATCATGAAAAGTATAAAGATGCAATGAATTTATACTTAAATCTGATTGATGCACTGACACCGGTATATAACGATAAATAAGCATTTTATTTTCATAAATTTAAATAAAGAATAGAAAAGAGGTTAAAACATGAAAGCAGGAGTAGTACATGGTGTAGAAGATATCCGTTATGAAGATATCGAAACTCCAAAAGCAGGCAAGGGTCAGGTACTTGTAAAAGTAAAATATACAGGTATTTGCGGTTCTGATATTCCAAGAGTAAATGCAGATGCAGCACATTATTATCCAATTGTTTTAGGACATGAATTTTCCGGAACAGTTGCAGAAATCGGTGAAGGTGTAACAAGTGTGAAGCCGGGAGACAGAGTGGCAGGTATTCCGCTCGTTCCGTGTATGAAGTGTGCAGACTGCCAGAAAGGAAATTATTCCTTATGTAAACACTATGATTTCATTGGTTCCAGAGCATTTGGTTCTTATGCAGAGTATGTAGCAGTACCGGAAAAGAACGTTGTAAAGTTTTCAGAAGAGGTTTCTTTTGAAAAAGGTGCATTTTTTGAGCCGGCAACCGTAGCATTACACGGACTGGAAAGAACAGACTATAAAGGTGGAAAAAACGTAGCTATTCTTGGCGGCGGTACAATAGGTCTTCTTACCATGCAGTGGGCAAAAATCTTCGGTGCAAAGCAGGTTGTTGTATTTGATATCGTAGATGAAAGATTAGAGCTTGCAAAACGTCTTGGTGCTACAGCAGGTGTAAATACATTAAAAGAAGGCTTTATGGATGAAGTCAAAGCGCTGACAGATAATGCAGGTTTTGATTATGTGTTTGAAACAGCAGGAAATACAATCACAATGAAGATGGCATTTGAGCTGGCTGCAAATAAAGCAGAAGTATGCTTCATTGGTACACCGACAAAAGAACTTTCCTTCTCTGTAAAAGAATGGGAAAACATGAATCGTAAAGAGTTTAAACTCACAGGTTCCTGGATGAGCTATTCCGCACCGTTCCCGGGACATGAATGGGAATTGGTTGCACATTACTTTGCAACAGGTGAATTAAAATTCGATGATTCCTTTATTTACAAGAAATTCCCACTTAGCCAGATTGACCAGGCGTTTGAGCTTTATAAAACACCGGGTGCTGTAAAAGGTAAGCTGCTTATCGACAGCGAAGCATAGACGATTTGTAGCGAAGCATAAACGATTTACAGCGAAACAGAAACAGAAATTAAGGGGCATCCCTTATGATAAATCAGAACAATAAACACATTTATTTTAAAGGAGGTATTTTCTCATGGGAGTAAATCCAGCACAGGTTCCACAGATTACACTGTATACAGGTGATAAGGTTCCATGTATCGGTATGGGTACATTCGGTTCTGACCGTTTTACAGCAGAACAGGTAAGTAACGCAGTAGCAGGCGCTATCCGCGCAGGATATCGTATGTTTGACTGTGCAGCTTGCTACGGAAACGAAGATCAGATTGGTCAGGTTTTCAAGGCTGCATTTGATGAAGGCATTGTAGAAAGAAAAGACTTATATATCATGACAAAAGTATGGAATGATATGCATCGTGATGTAGAAAAATCCTGCAGAAAGAGTATTGCAGATCTTCAGTGTGATTACATTGACTTATTCTTCATCCACTGGCCATTCCCGAACTATCATGCACCTGGATGTACAGTAGATTCCAGAAATCCTGATTCTAAACCATTCTCTGTTGAAGAATTTATGGATACATACAGACAGTGTGAAGAATTAGTTAGAAAAGGCTTAATCAGACACATCGGTATTTCTAACATGACAATTCCAAAAATGGAAGCAGTTCTTGATAAAATGGAAATCAAACCGGTTGCATGTGAATCTGAATTACATCCTTGCTTCCAGCAACAGGAAATTTTTGATTATTTAGTAGCTCACGATATTCAGCCAATCGGCTTTATGCCACTTGGTTCTCCACAGAGACCTGAAAGAGATATCGTAGCAGAAGATATCGCAGATATGCAGCTTCCTGAACTTAGAGAAATCGCTCAGGCTCATGGAGTACATCCTGCAATCGTATGCTTGAAATGGGCTGTTCAGAGAGGTCAGATTCCGATTCCGTTCTCTGTACATGAAATGGAGTATGTAAGCAATCTTGAATCTACTATTACAGAACCTTTAACAGATGATGAAATGGCAGTAATTGCTACACTTGAAAAGAACAACCGTCTTGTAAAAGGACAGGTATTCCTTTGGGAAGGTGCTGATGATTGGCACGACCTTTGGGATGAAGATGGATTTATCGTTGACTGTCCTGACGCATAATAAAGTTGCCTTCCTATTATTAAAAATCGCACCTTGTTCAGCAAGGTGCGATTTTGCATAAGAAATTATTTATCAAGGTATTCATCTGTTGTTAATACTTCTGTGTGTAGTGGCGAAAGGTAAGAGATGATGTGTTCTGTCTCGGTTTCAGTTTGCTCGGAAAAACCGGCAACAGCATCTTTGATATAACAGACTTTTGCTCCGGCATCAATAGCAGAAATTGCGGTTGCAAGAACACAGCATTCTGCGACCACACCGGTAATGAGAACATGGTCGGCGTTTGCAGTTAATTCTGTCAGCTCAGGAATCGCATATGATGAATAAACAGATTTTTGATATACCGGATAATGTTCGGCATATGGTTTGAGACAGTCCATGAGTTCACTCATATAAGGGTCATTATTAATGTCGGCATATTCTTCGTTATACTGATTCCATCTGCCAATCGGATTCTTGGGTGGCATGAATGCCGTAAAGACAATATTTGGGATAGTCTCAGAGTTTATCAATTTGATGATATTTTCTGCCGCAATAGGGGATTTTTTACATGCCCATGGCATATTCGGCAGATAAACATTTTGCATATCAATGATGATTAATAAATCATTTTTTGTATTTTTCATAATAATGCCTTTCTGTGTTTTTATTATGCATATTTTATCATATTTTTGCATGAAAGAAAGCGGATTTATTTGACTATTGTTATGGTCGGTGTTATTGTAAATATGGCAATATTTTGTAGAGCTATGGAGGGAGAAATGTTATGAACAAATTATTCAAAACAAAATTAGATGCAGCATGTATCGTGTTGATTCCGGTATGTATCGGTATTAACTATTTAGGAAAGTTATTTGCGTCTGTGCTCAAGTTACCATTATGGCTTGATGGTATTGGAACTTGTATTGGTGCGACACTTGGCGGACCGATTATCGGTGCAATCGTAGGTGCTGCTAACAATATTATTTATGGTTTGACAACAGGTGACAATATTACATTGATTTATGCATTGACAAGTGTTGGTATTGGTCTTGCAGTTGGTATTATGGCAAGACTTGGTTTTATGGAAACATTTTTAAAGGCACTCATTACTTCTGTAGTAGTAGGTCTTGTAGCAGTTGTTATTTCTACACCGCTGAACGTATTATTCTGGGGTGGTACGACAGGAAACGTATGGGGTGATGCATTGTTTGCAGCAACTCAGTCTGCAGGAATGCCTGTATTTTTAGGTTCATTATTAGATGAAGTTGTAGTGGATGTTCCGGACAAGATTATTACTTTGACAATTGCATTCCTTGTATTAAAAGGATTACCAACAAAACTTATCAGTATGTATAATGCAGATGAAAAAATCGAAAGTTTAGATTAAGTTAGGATACATAAAATGAAAAGTATAAGTCTGTATGTAGACAACGGAACCTATTTGACCAAATTACATCCCTATACCAAGTTGCTGTATGTTATGACAGCGATAGCAGTATCGGTGATTATAGGAAATATATGGGGATTTGTTATCTTTATCGGACTGAGCTTATTAGCACTTACCAGCGGAAAAGTCTTGAAAAAGACTTTTCCGCTTATTACGTTTTCTTTCACAATTATTTTAGTGATATTTATTATTCATGGTATGTTTTATCATGAAAATGAAAATGTATTGTTTCAGATTTGGAAGCTCACGTTCTATAAAGAAGGCGTGTTGTATGCAACTAAAATTGGATTAAATGTTTTAAATATGTTACTTGCGTTTGCAGTGTTTGTATTGACGACGAAGCCGGATATTTTGGTTGAAGAGATGGAAAAATCAGGATTTTCACCAAAATTTGGATACGTGGTAAGCTCTGTATTTCAGATTATCCCGGAGATGACAGGGACGATGAATACGATTATGGATGCCCAGAAAAGCCGTGGTATGGAAACAGAAGGGAATCTGATGACTCGTGCAAAAGCTTTCCTGCCGCTTATTTCTCCGGTTGTAATGAGTTCCTTAATTAATACCCGCGAACGAGCCATAGCACTGGAAGTCAGAGGATTTGGTGTAAAACGTAAAAAAACATATTTAAGAGAATTTAAGAAGCAGAAACAGGATTGGATATTAATGGTAGTATTCCTGATGGCGATTCTTGCTTCGGCTGTATGGAAGGTTATCGTATGTCTTTTATAGAAGTAGAAAATTTAAAATATAAATACCCTCATGCAGAAAACCTTGCATTGGATGATTTGAGCTTTTTCATTGAGCGCGGAGAATTTATCGGGATTATCGGTGAAAACGGTGCCGGAAAAAGTACACTCAGTCAGGCATTTATGGGGCTGGTTCCTCATTTTTATAAAGGTGCATACGGTGGGAAAATTGTTGTAGATGGTATTGAAGTAAAAAAGTCATCTGTAGCAGAGCTTTGTCAGAAGGTTGGGTTGGTATTTCAGAATCCGTTCAACCAGCTTTCAGGAGCAAAAGATACCGTATATCATGAGATTGCATTCGGACTTCAAAATATGGGAGTTCCGAAAGAAGAAATGGAAAAGAGAATAGAGGATGTCCTAAAGCTTCTTGATATTGAAGCATATAAGGATAGAAATCCGTTTGATTTATCCGGTGGGCAGATGCAGAGAGTTGCAATAGCAAGTGTACTTGTTATGCGGCCTGAAGTTATGATATTGGATGAGCCCACATCCCAGCTTGATCCACAGGGAACAGAAGAAGTATTTAAGGCAGTTGATACCCTGACAGAGCTTGGTATTACGATTATTATGATTGAGCAAAAAATCGAAAAGATGGCAGCTTATTGTGACCGTATGCTTCTGATGAAAGAAGGGAAATTGATTGATTTTGATACACCGGTTAAGATTCTGAATCGGTCTGACCTTGCAGATTATGGCGTGAAACCACTATTTGTTACAAATATTTGTAAAAAGTACGGAGTGAAAAAGCAAGACGGTTTATATCCGATTACATTAGAAGAAGTGCTTGAGTTAAAAGAAACTTATTCAGATAATCTGTTATTTACCGATAAAGAACAATTGGCAGTGGAATGCCATGCCAAAGCAGTAAAAACGGAAGCTATAGAGCATAAAGCTTATGAAACAATTTTTAATGTTACAGATTTATCATTTCAGTATGTAGAGAATACACCGGTACTGAAAAATATAAATTTAACATTGGATAACAGACCAACTGCTATTATCGGACAGAATGGGGCAGGGAAAACGACTCTCGTTAAGCTTTTGAAAGGGTTGTTAAAACCGGTTAACGGAACGGTATTTTTGAAAGATACCAATATCGCAGAAAAAACGGTAGCTACGCTTGCCGGACAGGTGGGATATGTTTTCCAAAATCCTGATGACCAGATTTTTAAATATAGTGTTTTGCAGGAAGTTATGTTTGGACCTTTAAACATCGGAATGACACCAAAAGAAGCGGAAGAAAAAGCAATGGAAGCACTTGCCTTGGTGGGATTGTCGGATGTGAAGGATAGAAATCCATATGATTTGGAACTCAATGAGCGTAAGATGATTGCCATTGCATCCGTTGTAGCAATGAATCCGGAAGTTATTATTTTAGACGAACCGACGATTGCACAGGATGATAAAGGACGTGAAATAATCCGGACGGTAATTGATAAAATGCATGAAGAAGGAAAGCTTGTGATTGCAATTTTGCATGATATGGATTTTGTGGAAGAATGCTTTGAACGCATTATTGTTATGGCGAAAGGTGAAATTTTGGCAGATGGTACAGCACAAGAGGTATTTGTAGAGGATGATGTCTTACAAAAGGCACGTGTTATGAGACCTTATAAGATGGAACTGTATTATCAGTTATGGAAATAGGAGTATTTATGGCACAAGTGACGAGTTGTGATAGCTGTAATAATTATTCATATGATGAAGATTATGAATGCTATGTATGTGATGTGAATTTAGACGAAGATGAAATGGCACGTTTTTTAAGCTGTGCCAAATTTGAGTGTCCGTATTATCAGTCGGATAATGAATATGAAGTCGTAAGACATCAGATGTAATGAAACGCCTGATGCCAAAATGTGTGAAAAATAGATATAGATAGAAAGAATGGTAGATGCAATATGGAGAAGACATTTCGAGAAGCATATCTGGCAGGAGAAATTCCCTTTGAGGAAATTGATGAATACAGTTATCAGTGGGGGCTTCATGATGAAGACCCAAGAACTCTCCGCGAATATTTAGGACTTACGGTAGAAGAAGAGGATGCGTGGGTTAATATCGGAGAAGAAGCGTTGATTGAATTACTTGATAAAGCAAAATCCAGATAAGGAATAGTAAGGCAACAAAATGTTACAACGTTGTAAAAAAAGTAATGTGATATTTGAAAATGCACTTTTTGATAAAAGGCAATTAATTTTATTAATATACCCGCTTATCATTGAGCAGATACTGGCAATTACGGTAGGCATGGTGGATACCATGATGATATCATATGCAGGTGAAGCCGCTATGTCCGGCGTATCTCTTGTGGATATGATTAATTTGTTATTGATTAGTATATTTGCAGCAGTGGCAACGGGTGGTGCGGTAGTAGTGTCTCAATATTTGGGACATAAGGACAGAGATAGGGCATGTCATGCAGCCAGTGAACTGATAACAGTCAGTACCCTTATTTCTGTTCTTTTTTCTGTTGCTTCTATTGTATGGTGCGAGCCCATTTTAAAACTGCTGTTTGGACAGGTGGAAGCAGACGTTATGGAGGCTGCAATTATTTATTTTCTGATTTCTGCTTTTTCGTTTCCTTTTTTAGCAATTTTTAATGCCAGTGCGGCAATATACCGATCTATGGGCAATTCCAAAATATCCATGCAGATATCGGCAGGGATGAACATCTTCAATGCAATTGGAAATGCCATTCTGATTTTCGGATTTGAAATGGGTGCGGCGGGTGCAGCATTGTCTACATTGGCAGCGAGAATGCTGGCAGCAATGGTGATGTTTGTATTGCTGTTAAACAAAAACAATGAAGTGTTTATAACGCCAAAAAGAATGCTTCGGTTAAATCGTGAAATGGTAGGAAGAATACTTTATATTGCTGTGCCCAATGGGATAGAAAATGGCTTGTTCCATCTTGGAAGGGTACTTGTTGTAAGTATTATTTCTCTTTTTGGAACAGCACAGATTGCAGCAAATGCGGTTGCGAATAATTTGGACTCCATGGGGTGTATTGCCGGGCAGGCAATGAATCTGGCAATGATTACAGTAGTAGGAAGATGCATGGGAGCCGGTGAAAAGGAACAGGCTGTTTACTATACGAAAAAGCTATGGAAATGGACATATGTCATGATGTTTGTAACAAATTTTGTGCTGCTCGTAGCACTTCCATGGATTTTAAATTGGTATACATTATCTGAGGAAGCGTATCGGTATGCATTCATTCTGGTATGGATTCATAACTGTTTTGCAATTTTTATGTGGCCTACAAGTTTTACAATGTCCAATGCATTACGTGCGGCAGGGGATGTGAAGTATACGATGGTTGTTGCAATATTTTCCATGTGTGCATTCCGATTGTTATTTAGTGTGATTCTTGGTATTTATTATGACATGGGAGCTATCGGTGTATGGATTGCAATGATTCTTGACTGGATATTCCGTGTGATTATGTATGTATGGAGATTTAGAAGCGGAAAATGGCTTACGTTTAAGGTGATTTAAAATGGAAACAAAAAACAACATAACGACCGGTGTGATTTGGAAAAATATGCTGATATTTTTCTTTCCGATTTTCATGGGTTCGGTGTTTCAACAATTATATAATGCAGTAGATGCCATTATTGTAGGCAGATTTATAGGTAAAGAGGCATTGTCAGCGGTTGGTGGTTCTACCTTTGCCGTTGTAAGTGTGTGGATTGGATTTTTTAATGGCGTCGCATCCGGTGTAACGGTAGTAGTAGCAAAGTATTTTGGCGCCGGCAGGACAAAAGAAGTTTCAAGAGCCGTCCATACAGCGTTGATTACCTCATTAGTAAGTGGAATCGTATTTGGACTTGTTGCCATTTTATGTACAGAACAGATTTTGCAATGGTTACTGACTCCGGATGATATTTTTTTGATGTCACGAAATTATTTGTGGATTTATTTTGCAAGCTCTTTTGGTTGTTTGTTTTACAATACGGGAGCTGCTGTTTTGCGTGCCATAGGCGATTCTAAAAGACCACTCTATTTTCTTGTCTTTACATGCGTGGTAAACATTGTTTTGGATATTCTTTTTGTAATGGTTTTTCACATGGGGGTGGAAGGAGCAGCAGTAGCAACTGCAATTGCACAGATTTTGAGTGCGGTACTTGTGTTTATTGTGCTTTTGCGCAGTAAGGACTGCTATGGATTTAAATGGTCAGAATGTACGGTGGATTTCAAAATATTGGGTAGAATTTTGCTTGTTGGAGTACCGGCAGGCTTACAGGCAGTTATGTACGGTATGTCCAATGCGGTAGTACAGGCCAAGGTAAATTTCTTTGGGACAGATACGATTGCTGCGTGGACGGCATATAGTAAGCTGGACAGTCTTTATTGGACGAGTCTGTCAGCAATGGGAATTGCTGCAACAACATTTGTTGGCCAAAACTATGGTGCAGGAAAAATGGATAGGGTGAAAAAGTGTATTAATCAAAGTCTTGTCATGACACTTATGATGGCAATTTCGCTAAGTGCGATGTTTTACTTTTTTGCAGATCCACTATTTAGAATATTTGTGACAGATGCGAATGTACATGCACTGGGAGTAAGCCAGATGAAATTCCTGATGCCGTTTTATTTCTTATATGCATTTGTGGAAGTGATTTCAGGCGGACTAAGAGGACTGGAAAAAATTGTTATACCGACCATTATCAGTGTCGTACTTGTATGTGGTCTGCGTGTAGCGTGGCTCATGGTTGTGTTGCCATATAAAAATACAATGGAAGCAGTTATGATGTGTTATCCGATTACCTGGGT
>SVFS01000055.1 GCA_015056725.1 Lachnospiraceae bacterium
ATAGAAGCAACACTGATTAAATCATAGGTACTCACATGTGTCTCTCTAATTAATGTGTTCGTGCGGTATATCTGAATACAGAATCCCAACACTAAAAATTAGTTCTGTTCGTGGTCCTAAACGACATCGTCGTTTGAAAAATCTCACGATTTTCCGAAATAATTTGCTAAAACAAATTATTTAGCAGCTTTAGGTCTCTTAGCGCCGTATTTAGAACGAGCCTGTTTTCTGTTAGCAACGCCTGCTGTATCCAGTGTACCTCTGATGATGTGGTATCTTGTACCTGGTAAGTCTTTTACCCTACCACCACGGATAAGAACAACGCTATGCTCCTGCAGATTGTGGCCTTCACCCGGGATGTAAGATGTTACTTCCATACCGTTAGAAAGACGTACTCTGGCGATTTTTCTAAGAGCTGAGTTAGGTTTTTTAGGTGTAGCAGTTTTTACAGCTGTACAAACGCCTCTTTTCTGTGGAGAAGAGATATCTGTGCTCTTTTTGTGTAAAGAGTTATATCCTTTCTGCAGAGCAGGTGCTGTAGATTTTTTAGTAACTGTCTGACGACCTTTTCTTACTAACTGATTAAATGTTGGCATCCTGTTTTCCTCCTTGTTAGATTTTGAAATTTATTCTCGTGCATGCATGACAAATAGATATGCCTTTGTATGCACACTAATTGAGTATACTTGTTGTAATTTTCATTGTCAACATTTATTTCAAAAAAAACCACTCGTTTTCTGTTTATTTTATCCTTTTTTTCCTGTATAATTATGATACATGTATATTGATGAAATATTTTAATCGTTTCCTTATTGTAAGGAAATTATTCAGGAGGAATCATTACTATGGAAAAAAGACAAATTATATCATTTTTCAAACGTGGCAAAATTTTTCAGTTAATCGCAGTTATTGTCATTGCGGTTGCTTTCTTTATAACTCTTGTTTGTAATAGTACTCTGCGCGAGAACATCTATACTAACAGCAGTTTAAAGATTTTATGCATTTTCATCTGGCTTCTTCTTATCGTATATCTCGCAGGTATCTTCTTTGATTTTTACAAGCTTAAAAGCTTCAGCAAATTAGAAGACCAAAACGAAATGCAGCGGTACATTCAGGAATCCAGCGGTATGCTCAACCGTTTCAGCTGTGACAACTTATTCAATTCCGAAGAAGTAAAAGAAGTATTGTCAAAAGTCGGCTGCGCTATGCTTGAAATTTCAAACCTTCCTGCTATCAATAACGAATTCGGCCGTGATGCCGGCGATATTGCCATCAATGAATTTTGCGAGATGTTAGAAAATGTCGGTAATGATTACGGTATCGTAGTACGTAACGGTGGTAATGAATTCCTTATCGTTATCGCAAACTGTACAGCCGAATTAATGGAACGCTGCCTTGGCGAATTAAACAATTCCATTGATGTATACAATGAAACAAGCGGAAATTCTGCATTAGACATCCGTTCATCCTATGTACTGAATGCAGACAATAACTTCACACGATTCTCAGAAGTTATTACTCTTGCATACCATCAGTTACACAAATAAAACTACCAAAGGATATTCTTTATGAAAGAGCTTGATATGGGACATCTTGCTCTGTTAGTAGCCAAAATCAAGAACGATGATTCGGTAGCTTTCTCGGAATTATATGCACTTACTTACAATAAAGTATATAACTATGCGTACCACTATTTCAGAGATTCGCATTTGGCACAGGATGCAGTTCAAGAAGTTTACATACTTATCTTCAAAAAAATACATACTTTAAAAGATCCTTTATTGTTCATCGCATGGCTGAATCAGATTACTTTCCATGTATGTTATGACCTGGCAAAAAAACACAAGGCAAATTATGGTGTTATCGACGATGAATTTTTAGAGTCTTTTTGTGATGAAAAAATTGCTTCCAACCCGGAAGCTCATGCAGAATATCAAGATGAAAAGCAGCGCCTTCGAGACGCTATCGACTCATTACCCTTTCTGCAACGCAGTGTTATCATTCTTCGGTATTATAATAACATGCAGTTAGCAGATATTGCTGATTCTATGGACATTAGTCTCAGCAGCGTAAAGCGATATATGAATACAGCAAAAGACACTTTACGCAATATACTATTATAGGAGGGTAATATGTTTTTCAGAAAAAAGACTTCAAAATATGAAATGAATAACAAACAGGCCGAAGACACATTATCCAATATTTTCAAAGCCTGCAATATCAAAGAACTTGTACAGGAAGTATCACTGAAAGAAATTCAGGAAAGACACCGCAAAGAGAATAACAGTTATCACCTTATTCTCTCCATAGCATTTGTTTTCCTGTTATTACTGCTGATTTCACCATTTGCATTCCACAAACCTGCTGCTGACTTCCAAACGCAAAGCAACAATTCCGGTTTGCAGATTTTTCAGCATCATGTCGAAAACAGCACCTTCCATCTGACATTATCCGGTTCTGATATCGACTATAATCATATAGAAATATATACTTCGGACGGAGAATCCATCCCGCCTACTTCTTATGATGAAGAAACAAATACTATTACTTTTACGTATACAAACGAAGAATTAAATCTTTTCATTCCGGACACAGCCGGAAATACATTACATTTATTACTGACTCCTAACGAGAGTAACTAATCCCTATTATGAGTAAATAATGACCTATGTTCTTTCATAATTTTACAACGGACAAACTAAATCATCTCAAAAAAATCTTACTGTTTCTTGTTCTCACAGTCGCATTTCTATTATGCGGCTGTGGCTCACAGAAAAAGTCTTTTGAAATCCCTACCGAAAAGGGAAGTCGTGATTGCACCCCCGTTTGTCTTGTTCCCGAGGCAACCGGCGAAACCTGCTTTTCCGACACTTCTTATCTGATTGATATTTCAAATGTATCACAAGGCTATCTCATGGCAAGCTACACAGGAAGCTGTGAAAAAGTCAAATTCCAAATTACCGGACCGGATCAGACTACATATACATACAACCTGACAGATGAGCTTAATACATTTCCGCTCAGCAGTCATAACGGTACCTACACCGTCGGCATTTACGAAAACATCCAAGGCAAGCAATATGCCACTTTAATGTCTGAATCTTTTGATGTAATACTGGAAAACGAATTTGGTGCTTATTTATACCCAAATCAATATGTTAATTTCACTGAAAATAATGAAGCAATTTCTCTTGGCAAGCAATTAGCATATTCTGCCAATACTGATTTAGATGTTGTTTCTAACGTATATAATTATCTGATTTGTAACGTCACATATGATGAGGCAAAAGCTGAATCTGTACAAAGCGGTTATCTACCACTCATTGATGAAACGTTGCAAACAGGAACCGGCATTTGTCTTGACTATGCCGCTGTTATGACTTCCATCCTTAGAAGTCAGCGAATCCCAACTCACTTGGAAGTTGGATACGCCGGCACAGTATATCATGCCTGGATTAGTACCTATATCGAAGATGTCGGTTGGGTCAACGGCATCATCCAATTTGACGGTACTGACTGGGAATTAATGGACCCTACTTTTGGTGCTTCCACCGGTTCCAAAAAATTAAAAAAATTCATTGGAGACGGTGATAATTACACCGTAAAATATATCTACTAAAAGAATAAACTTATCACGAAAACTACTACCTTATTATATATAGAAAGGATAAGTCATGAAAAATCTAAACAATCGTGAAATCGCTTCATTTTGTTCACAAGTTGCCATGTTTCAGCAAGCCGGCATCACTCCTGTAGAAGGTATGCGCCTTCTTTTATCCGATGCTAAAACTTCTGAAGCAAAAAAAATATATGAAAAAATCATCTCTACCTGTATGTCAGGCGAGCCATTCTATACCGGACTGGAAAGTGCAGAAGTCTTTCCGGAATACGTTCTCCATATGGTAAAGCTTGGCGAAGAATCCGGAAATCTGGACGATGTCATGAACAGCCTCGCATCATATTATGAACGCGAAGATGAAATAGCTGACAGCATCCGAAGTGCTATCAGTTATCCTTCTATCATGATTGCTATGATGTTCCTTGTTATCATCGTACTTATTACAAAGGTTCTTCCTATTTTCAATCAGGTATTTATCCAGTTAGGAAGTGAAATGAGTGGTTTTTCAGCATCCCTCTTAAAACTTGGCAACCAGATTAATACATACTCTGTAGTATTTCTATTGCTTCTGATTCTTTGTGTCGGTTTATATTTTTATGCTACAAAAACTGCTTCCGGCAAACGTATTGTCCGTAAAGTACTTTATAAAATTCCATTTACGAAAAAGCTTTACGACAATATCGCCGCAGGACGTTTTGCAAGTGGTATCGCCCTTACAACCGCCAGCGGTATGGATACTTACCGAAGCCTTGATTTAGTGGCACAGCTTGTTGAAAACGACACCATCAAAGAGAAAATCGGCATTTGTAAAAAATCTCTTCTTAATGGTTCCAGTTTTCCTGAAGCTATCGGAGAATGCGGTATCTTTTCTAATTTCTATACCCGCATGATTGCTGTCGGTTCCAAAACCGGTTCCACAGATACTGTTATGAACAAAATCGCAGACACTTATCAGAAAGAAACTACCAAAAAACTGGCAGACCTTATTTCTGTTCTGGAGCCAACACTGGTTATTATTCTGTCACTCATTGTCGGACTTATCCTTTTATCTGTCATTCTTCCTCTTATGGGAGTTATGTCCAGCATCGGATAAGTTGCACTATATAATTTATTAAGTTTTACTTAGGAGTTCTTATGAATCGTTTTGATAAAACAAACCGTTTTTTCAACTTCATAATGAAATTTCGACTTTCGTTGATTTTTACGTTACTTATTATTATCATCTGTATCTTTGGTATTCACTCTGTAGATGACAACACCAGTAAAAAGCAGTTAGAAAGTCTTGAAAACGCCATTTATCGTGGCGTTGTGCAATGCTATGCTCTGGAAGGAACCTATCCTCCAAATCTGGATTATCTCAAAGCCCACTATGGTCTGACATATGATTCCGACAAATATTTTGTCGATTACCAGATTTTCAGTTCCAACATGATGCCTGATATTACAGTCATTCCAATTCCTAAGGATTATAACAATGCAAATAATCTATTCCATTCCGTAACGGAGGATTTTGCAGATGAACCATAAAAAACAGAATCAACATATGGTTGATACCCTTTTTGTATTAATACTGTTTGCCTTTTTTGCTGTATGTTCTTTCATGTTGATTATGCTCGGCTCAGGCATCTACCAAAACACGATTGACCGTATGAATTCCAATTATTCATCACGTACCAGTTTTGCTTATATCAGTGAAAAACTCAGACAGCAGGACAGCGAAAACAGTATTCATATCGATACTTTCGGAGACAGCTCTGCGCTTGTCATCACAGAGCAAATCGATGACGCGTCTTACCAGACATGGTTGTACACAGACGAAGGCTACATCAAGGAACTCTTTTGTAAGAAAGATGCTTCCCTTACACCTGCGGCCGGACAAAAAATCATGTCCTGTGAAAGCTTTGATATCGTAAAAGTCGAAAACAATTTGTATCACATCACTGTAACAACGGACACCGAGAATACTTATTCCTGTTATATCAATGCGAAATCATCCTATTATGAGGATTAAATTATGAAACACTCGAAAACCAGTCTCTTTCTGATGGAGCTCATTATTTCCATATTGTTTTTCTCTCTTGCCAGTGCTGTTTGTGTCAGGCTTTTTGTTAAGTCACATCAAATCAGTACTCATTCGGTTGCCTTAAACCATAGTGTAAGATGGTGCGAAAACATTGCTGAACTATTACAGGCGTATCATGGAGATACCGAAACAGTATGTCAGCTACTGGAAAGCGCTGAAAATTGCTCCATTACCGGAGCTGAGGTTCCGGATTCTTTCTCTATCTGTTTTGATAAAGACTGGTTGCCAATTATCGCTACCGATAGAGCAAATATATACTATGTACTATCTGTATCAGCAATGGAAGCTTCTATTCCAAGCACAAACGATACCAATCCGCAAGGTGGTACTGCCAAAACATTTCATATTGCTATGCAAAGTCTCCATGACATGAAGCCTATAGACTCTTCTCTTCCTGTCATTTATGAATTAGATACCATCGTATATCAGCAACTTACTCTTACTTCTGATGGAAAGGTGGTGCAACATGCGGACTAATCAAAACAACACAGGAAATACATTATTCGGAAATCATGCCGGCATTTCTTCCATCCTATTAATCTTTACAGTTTTGTGTCTTGTTTCATTTGCTACGTTATCCATTGTCAGCGCAAACGCTGACTATACTCTGACCCAAAAAGTAGCCACACGAACACAAAACTACTACAGGGCATGTAACAATGCATCCACGGCACTTGCTAAGCTTGACCAGGAACTAACAAACATTTATAACACCAGTTCTGATGCCTCTGAATACTATGCTCTTGCCGGCGAAGAGATTACATATACCTTTGATATTGAAAATGCACAATGGCTTCAGGTAACCGTTGTTCCACTTTATCCGGAAAAACCCGGAGATACATTTTATAAAATTACCACATATAAAATTTGTACCGATATGGAATCTATGGAATACAACGAATCGCTTCCTGTTCCTACTTTCGAAAACTAACTTTACATATTCCGATATAGTACACATCAAAAAATGCCACCTCATATGAGGTGGCACTTTTATTTCCCTAATGGGTATCAAATTATTCTTCTACAGTAACCATTTCTTCTGTTACTTCGTCTACTTCATCCATTACTGTTTCTTCTACAGCACCTTCTTCTACTTCTGCCATAGCGTCTTCAGGGATTACAATAGAGTCTTTCTTATCTGTATCAAGAAGTGTATTACGGTATCTCTTCATACCTGTACCTGCAGGAATCAGTTTACCTAAAATAACGTTTTCTTTCAAACCGATAAGAGTATCCATCTTACCTTTGATTGCTGCTTCCGTAAGAACTTTTGTTGTTTCCTGGAAGGATGCTGCGGATAAGAAGGAATCTGTTGCAAGAGCAGCTTTTGTGATACCGAGCAGTACCTGTTTGCCTTCTGCCGGCTCTTTGCCTTCTGCAACTAACTTCTCATTTGTTTCTTCATAATCAAGTACATCTACTAATGTACCAGGTAAGAAGGAAGCATCACCATTGTTTTCAACACGAACTTTCTTCAGCATCTGGTGTACGATAATTTCGATATGCTTATCACTGATATCTACACCCTGTAAGCGGTATACGCTCTGTACTTCACGGATCATGTAATCCTGTACAGCACGGATGCCTTTAATCTTCAGTAAGTCATGTGGATTAATAGAACCTTCTGTTAATTCGTCACCGGCTTCAAGCACAGCTCCGTCTACAACTTTGATTCTGTATTTGTAAGGAATCGGATATTCCTTTGTTTCGCCTGTTTCGCTGTTTGTAACGATAATTTCGCGTTTTTTCTTGTTGTCGTTAATTGTAACAACACCATCGATTTCTGTTAAGATAGCAGTTCTCTTTGGTTTTCTTGCTTCGAAAAGCTCTTCTACTCGAGGAAGACCCTGTGTAATATCTTCACCGGCTACACCACCTGTATGGAATGTTCTCATAGTAAGCTGTGTACCAGGTTCACCGATAGACTGGGCAGCGATAATACCAACTGCTTCACCTACCTGAACTGTTTCACCACTTGCCATGTTTGCACCATAACATTTAGCACAAATACCAACGTGAGATTTACATGTCAGAATCGTACGAATCTTAACTTCTTCGATTGGTTTGCCATCTTTATCAACACCTACGCTCATAATCTTAGCAGCGCGGCTTGGTGTAATCATATGATTACGTTTAACGATTACATTGCCCTCAGCATCTTTGATTTCTTCACAAGATACACGGCCTGTAATTCTTTCCTGTAAGCTTTCAAGATCTTCGCCCGCTTTTTCACCTGCGAACGCTCTTACTACTCTACCCGGAATTTCATCTTTGCCTTCTGCACAGTCTACTTCACGGATAATCAGTTCCTGACATACGTCAACCATTCGACGTGTAAGATAACCGGAGTCCGCTGTACGAAGCGCTGTATCGGCAAGACCTTTACGACCACCATGAGCAGCCATGAAGTACTCAAGTACGTCCATACCTTCACGGAAGTTGGATTTAACCGGAAGTTCGATTGTTCTACCTGTTGTATCCGCCATAAGACCACGCATACCTGCAAGCTGTTTAATCTGCTGTTTGGAACCACGGGCACCGGAGTCAGCCATCATCTTGATATTGTTGTAAGCATCAAGACCAGCCATCAGTTCATCTGTGAGTTCATCGTCAGTTGCGTTCCATGTGTCTACAACACGTCTGTAACGTTCTTCTTCTGTATAACGTCCACGGTTGAATTCTTTTGTGATTTCATCAACCTTAGCCTGAGCTTTATCAATTAATTCCTGTTTATTATCAGGTACGATAATATCGGAAATAGAAACTGTAATTGCCGCTTTTGTAGAATAGTGGTAACCTAAATCTTTTACGTTATCCAATACTTCAGCAGTCTTGGATGCACCATGGATGTTGATTACTTTTTCTAAAATCGGTTTTAACTGTTTCTTACCAACCAGATAATCTACTTCTAATTTCAGTAAGTTTTCAGGTTTTGTTCTGTCTACGAAGCCAAGGTCCTGCGGAATGATTTCATTAAACAGGAAACGTCCTAATGTAGATTCGATTGTACCTGTTACAAGTTCGCCTTCTGCATTTTCTTTCTGTACTCTTACTTTGATTCTGGAATGTAATGTACATTCACCATTTTCATAAGCAAGAATTGCTTCGTTGATGTTTTTGTAAGCGTTGCCTTCACCTTTAGAGCCCGGTCTTTCCTGTGTTAAGTAGTAAACACCGAGAATCATATCCTGAGAAGGAACTGCTACAAGACCACCATCAGATGGTTTTAATAAGTTGTTTGGAGAAAGCAGAAGGAATCTGCATTCTGCCTGTGCTTCCTGTGTAAGAGGAAGGTGAACAGCCATCTGGTCACCGTCGAAGTCGGCGTTGAACGCTGTACATACAAGTGGATGAAGCTTAATAGCTTTACCTTCTACAAGTACCGGTTCAAATGCCTGAATACCTAATCTATGAAGAGTAGGAGCACGGTTTAACATTACAGGATGATCTGTAATTACTTCTTCCAGTACATCCCATACCTGTTCATCTAATCTTTCAACTAATTTTTTAGCATTTTTAATGTTCTGTGAAATGCCTTTTGCTACAAGCTCTTTCATAACGAAAGGTTTGAACAATTCGATAGCCATTTCTTTTGGAAGACCACACTGATAAATCTTAAGTTCAGGTCCAATAACGATAACGGAACGTCCGGAGTAGTCTACACGCTTACCTAACAGGTTCTGACGGAAACGACCGGATTTACCTTTTAACATATCGGATAATGATTTCAGTGCTCTGTTACCAGGTCCTGTAACAGGACGGCCACGTCTACCGTTATCAATAAGAGCATCTACTGCTTCCTGTAACATTCTCTTTTCATTACGAACGATAATGTCCGGAGCACCGAGCTCTAACAATCTTTTCAGACGGTTATTTCTGTTGATAATTCTTCTGTATAAATCATTTAAGTCAGATGTAGCAAAACGGCCACCATCTAACTGAACCATAGGACGAAGATCCGGTGGAATAACAGGAATTGCATCCATAATCATCCATTCAGGTTTGTTGCCGGATTCTCTGAAAGATTCAACTACTTCTAATCTCTTGATAATTCTGGCTCTCTTCTGACCTGTAGATTCTTTTAATCCAATCTTAAGTTCTTCTGCTTCTGCATCTAAGTCGATTGCCTGAAGAAGTTCTTTGATGGATTCAGCACCCATACCTGCACGGAATCTGTTTCCAAAAGTTTCCTTTGCATCCTGGTACTCTTTTTCTGATAAAATCTGTTTGTATTCTAAATTTGTTTCTCCTGCATCCAATACAATGTAAGATGCGAAATAAAGTACCTTTTCAAGCACTCTTGGAGATAAATCAAGGATAAGTCCCATACGGCTTGGGATACCTTTGAAATACCAGATATGGGATACCGGTGCTGCAAGCTCGATATGTCCCATACGTTCTCTACGTACAGATGCTTTTGTTACCTGAACTCCACATCTGTCGCACACTACGTCTTTATATCTGATTTTCTTATATTTACCACAATGACATTCCCAGTCCTTGCTTGGTCCAAAGATTCTTTCACAGAAGAGTCCGTCCGGTTCCGGCTTTAATGTTCTGTAGTTGATTGTCTCTGGTTTTAACACCATGCCACGGGACCATTCTCTGATTTTCTCAGGGGATGCAAGACCAATCTTGATCGCATCGAATGTCATTGGCTGATACACTTCATTCTTTGTTTCTGACATTATGGCACTCCTTCCAATATCATGTATTCGCTAACGCGTATTAATCGATAGAATCCTCAAATTCCATATCGAACTCGTCTACCATATCTTCATCATCTTCAATAGTTTCGAGTTCACCATCTTCTGTGAATTCCTGTTGCTGGTATCCGTCAAATGATTCCTGACTATGGTCATACTTTGTATCACCTTCGATTTCTGCACGATATTCTGTATCGCCATATTCGATATTTTCCATGATTTCCACTTCTGTGTTGTCATCACGGAGTACTCGGATATCAAGACCAAGTGACTGTAACTCTTTGAGTAATACCTTGAAGGATTCCGGAATACCTGGTTCAGGGATATTATCTCCCTTAATAATTGCTTCGTATGTCTTAACACGTCCAACAACGTCGTCGGATTTTACTGTTAAGATTTCCTGCAGAGTATAAGATGCACCGTATGCTTCCAGTGCCCAAACTTCCATTTCTCCGAAACGCTGTCCACCGAACTGAGCTTTACCACCCAGAGGCTGCTGTGTTACTAAGGAGTAAGGACCTGTTGAACGGGCATGAATCTTATCATCTACCAGATGGTGGAGTTTCAAGTAATGCATGTGACCGATTGTAACAGGAGAATCAAAATATTCACCGCTTCTACCATCACGAAGTCTTACTTTACCATCTTTTGTAATAGGAACACCTTTCCATAATGCACGGTGGTCTCTATTGTCATAGAGATACTGCATTACTTCCGGTAATACGATATCTTTGTATTTTGCTTCGAATTCTTCCCACTCTGTATTTGCATAATCATTTGCCATTTCCAGAGTATCTTCGATATCAATTTCTCTTGCACCGTCAAATACCGGTGTAGCTACGTTAAAGCCAAGCACCTTCGCTGCAAGGGAAAGATGGATTTCAAGTACCTGTCCTACGTTCATACGTGAAGGAACACCAAGTGGGTTTAATACGATATCAAGCGGACGACCGTTTGGAAGATATGGCATATCTTCTACCGGAAGCACGCGGGATACTACACCCTTGTTACCATGACGACCAGCCATCTTGTCACCTACAGAGATTTTTCTCTTCTGTGCAATATAGATGCGAACTGCCATGTTAACGCCCGGAGATAATTCATCACCGTTTTCTCTTGTAAATACTTTTGCATCGATAACGATACCATATTCACCATGAGGTACTTTTAAGGAAGTATCACGAACTTCTCTTGCTTTTTCACCGAAGATTGCACGTAATAATCTTTCTTCTGCTGTCAGTTCTGTTTCACCCTTTGGTGTTACTTTACCAACTAAGATATCACCTGCACGAACTTCTGCACCGATACGGATGATACCGTTTGCATCAAGATCTTTTAATGCATCATCGCCAACACCCGGTACGTCCTTTGTAATACATTCTGCACCAAGTTTTGTATCACGTGCTTCTGCTTCGTATTCTTCAATATGAACAGATGTATAAACATCTTCTCTAACTAATCTTTCGCTGATAAGAACAGCATCTTCGTAGTTATAGCCTTCCCATGTCATGAAACCGATAAGTGGGTTTTCACCAAGTGCAAGCTCGCCCTGTGCTGTAGATGGACCATCTGCAATTACGTCACCGGCTTCAATATGGTCGCCTTTGTTTACGATAGGTTTCTGGTTGTAGCAGTTAGACTGGTTACTTCTGGAGAATTTTGTCAAATGATATTCATCCATTTCACCATTATCACATGCCACTTTAATTAATTTAGAAGATACATAAGTTACTGTACCTGCATTTCTTGCTACTACACAAACACCGGAGTCAACCGCTGCTTTCTGTTCCATACCTGTACCTACTGCAGGTGCTTCAGGGAACAAAAGCGGCACAGCCTGACGCTGCATGTTGGAACCCATCAGTGCACGGTGCGCGTCGTCATTCTGCAAGAACGGAATAAGCGCTGTAGCAACTGAGAATACCATCTTAGGAGACACATCCATGTAATCAAATTTTGTCTTTGGATAATCCTGTGTCTCTTCTCTATAACGGCCGGAAACGTTACGTCCGAGGAAGTAACCGTTTTCATCCAAGTGTGCAGATGCCTGTGCTACATGATAGTTATCTTCTTCATCTGCTGTCATGTAAACCACTTCGTCTGTTACACGTGGATTTTCCGGATCTGTTTTATCAATTTTACGATATGGTGCTTCTACGAAACCATATTCATTAATACGTGCATAACTTGCCAATGAGTTGATAAGACCGATGTTAGGACCTTCAGGTGTCTCAATAGGGCACATTCTGCCGTAATGTGTATAGTGAACGTCTCGAACCTCGAATCCGGCACGATCTCTGGAAAGACCGCCTGGACCAAGTGCGGATAAACGTCTCTTGTGAGTTAATTCACCAAGTGGGTTTGTCTGATCCATAAACTGGGAGAGCTGTGAAGAACCAAAGAATTCTTTCACTGCAGCCTGAACCGGTTTAATATTAATCAATGACTGTGGTGTAATACCTTCTGCATCATGAGTAGTCATTCTTTCACGAACAACTCTTTCTAATCTGGATAAACCGATACGATACTGATTCTGTAACAGTTCACCTACGGCTCTGATACGTCTGTTGCCCAAATGGTCGATATCATCAGCATTACCAATACCATATTCTAAGTGCATATTATAGTTAATTGATGCCAAAATATCTTCTTTTGTAATATGTTTTGGCACGAGTTCATGCACATTTTTCTTGATAGCAAGGCAAACCGCTTCTTTATCATCGCCATACTCTTCTAAAATCTGAGCAAGAACAGGATAATATACTAATTCTGTAATACCGAGATCTCTTGGATTACAGTCAACATAACTTGTCAACTCTACCATCATGTTAGAAAGAACTTTCACCTTACGGTCAGCCGCTTCAATCATAACAGACGGAATAGCTGCATTCTGAATAGCATCAGCGATTTCAGCAGTTACTTTTGTACCTGCTGCAGCTACTACTTCACCTGTAGTCATATCTACTGCATCTTCTGCTAAAATCTGATGTCTGATACGATTCTTCAGCATCAATTTCTTATTAAATTTATATCTACCAACTTTGGCAAGATCATAACGACGGGGGTCAAAAAACATTCCGCGAATCAAGCTCTCTGCGCTGTCTACACTGAGAGGTTCACCCGGACGAATTTTTTTGTATAACTCTAATAAACCTTCTTTATAATTTGTAGAAGGATCTTTACCAAAACTTGCCTGAATCTTTGGTTCATCACCAAAAAGTTCAAGAATCTGTTCATTTGTACCTACGAGATTTTTTACATTCTCTTCGGCTTCATTAATACCAAAAAGTGCTCTAATCAGTACTGTAATCGGCACTTTTCTTGTTCTGTCAACGCGAACATAAAATACATCATTAGCGTCTGTTTCATACTCAAGCCATGCACCTCTGTTAGGAATCACAGTACATGCATACAATTCTTTACCGAATTTTGCTTTAGTGATGTCATAATAAATACCAGGAGAACGAACGAGCTGGCTGACGATAACACGTTCTGCACCGTTGATAACAAAAGTACCTGTTTCTGTCATCAAAGGAAGGTCACCCATAAAGATTTCATGCTCATTAATCTCTTCTGATTCCTTATTATAAAAACGAACTTTGACTTTCAAAGGAGCTGCATATGTTGCATCTCTTTCCTTACATTTTTCAATAGAATATTTTACGTCATCTTCACATAACTCAAAGTCAACAAATTCCAAGCTAAGCTGTCCGCTGTAGTCTGTAATTGGAGAGATATCATCAAAAACTTCTTTTAAGCCTTCCTTTAAAAACCACTGATAGGAGTCCTTCTGAACTTCAATCAGATTTGGCATTTCCAGAACCTCTTTTTGTCTTTGATAACTCATACGTATTTGCTTACCTGAAGCCATAGGACGTATTCTGTTCTTTTCCATTGACATTCACCCCGTTCTTTATTTTTTTGCCTATTTTTATGTGTTTTTGCGTCAAAAAAAGCATACCACACCACAATAGTGCATCATCCATTCTACTACAAATGGATTTTAGAGTCAACAAAAAGTTATAGAATATTTTTGCAATATTTTTAGACAAAAAAAGTTCCCACTCATTTGAGTGAGAACTTTCAATCGTAAGTCTAAATTATTTTAATGTGATCTTAGCGCCTACTTCTTCAAGTTTCTTCTTGAGATCTTCAGCTTCTTCTTTAGATACGCCTTCTTTTAATACCTTTGGAGCAGCTTCTACAGCTTCTTTAGCTTCTTTTAAGCCAAGGCCTGTAGCTTCACGTACAACTTTGATAACTTTGATCTTTTCTGCACCAACTTCTGTTAATTCAACATCGAATTCTGTTTTTTCTTCAGCTGCTTCTGCTGGGCCAGCTGCTGCTGCAACTACAACACCTGCTGCTGCAGATACACCAAATTCTTCTTCACAAGCTTTTACTAAATCATTTAATTCTAATACGGATAACTCTTTGATAGCATCAATAAGTTCCTGAGCAGTTAATTTTGCCATTATTATTTACCTCCATTTAATATGTTTAAATATCTTTATTGTTTGTTTCTAAATTTCTTTTGCAGTAATAACGAATTATTCTGCTGCTGGTGCTTCAGCTTCTGCTGGAGCTTCTTCTGCTGGTGCTGCTTCTACAGAATCTGCACCACCTTTTTCTGCAATCTGCTTAATAACACGAGCAAAGTTTGCCATTGGAGACTGCATACTTCCAAGTAATCTGGAAAGTAATTCTTCTCTGGAAGGAATTTCTGCAACTGCTTTGATTCCTGCTGCATCATAAACTGTTCCTTCAACAACGCCGCCCTTAACTTCAAGAGCCGGTGCTTTCTTAGCAAATTTGCAAAGCACTCTTGCTGCTGCTGTTGCATCTGTGTCACAAGTAGCCATTGCGCTTGGTCCTTCTAACAAATTAGAAAGTCCTTCACAGTCAGTTCCTTTGAACGCAAAGTTCATGAATGTGTTTTTGTAAACCTTGTAGTTAACGCCTGCTTCACGAAGCTCTTTACGAAGCTGTGTATCCTGTTCTACTGTTAATCCACGGTAGTCAACAAGAACAACTGTCTGAGCATCTTTGATTGTAGCTGCAATTTCATCTACGATAGGTTTTTTCAATTCAATTTTTGCCATTTTCTTACCTCCTTATAGATTTGCTTCGCCGAAAGGAGTTTTTATAAT
>SVFS01000056.1 GCA_015056725.1 Lachnospiraceae bacterium
TACTCTGGCTTTCCGAAAAAGTTTTAACTTTGATGACATCCAATTTCTTATTCAGCTGTTTTTCAATCTGCTGTATCGTTCTTTCATCACCTGAACTGACAATTGTCATTACGGAAACATCTTTATCGTCGGTCTCGCCTACTGCAAGGCTATCAATATTAAAGCATCTTCTTGAAAACAATCCGGCTACTTTGCAAAGTACACCTGAACGGTTTTCAACTAAAACAGAATATATTCTCTTCATATTGTTCTCCATTACCTTCTGGTTAAAATAAGGTCTATACCAAATCCATAGGATCTATGATACATTCCATTAACATACTTTCATCATTAGCAAGGAACTTCTCTATCTTTTCATCAATATTTTCCATATTGAAAACTCTGATAAACGGAATATCATATGCCGCAGCCAGCTTTTCCAAATCCGGACTTCCTGATAAATCGATAACGGAATAATTATCCTTGTATGTAAAGTGCTGATACTGACGCACCATGCCCAGGCAGCCGTTTTTCAGTACAATAATTTTAACCGGAATATCATGCTGCTTCATTGTTGCAAGCTCCATCATGGACATCTGGAAGGAGCCGTCACCGCATACTGCAACTACCTGTTTCTCAGGCTGTCCGACTTTAACACCCATTGCTGCCGGAATGGAATATCCCATGGTTCCCATACCGCCGGAGGTTAAAAATCTTCCTTCACGTACCACATGATATGCACAGGACCAAATCTGGTTCTGTCCTACATCTGCTACATAAACAGCATCTTTTTCCATTTTTAGTGATAATTTCTTAATAAATTCTGCCGGATCTACATACTCAGGATTTGGATTTCTCTTTCTTCCAAGCGTATTTCTGTAGCTGTCTAATGTTACAATCCAGTTTTCGTGTTCACAGAAAATCTGTTCTTCCAAGAAATCATCAAATATATGCTTTGCATCTCCTACAATCGGAATGGATGCACAGGCATTCTTTCCGATTTCTGCGGAATCCACATCGATATGTACAAGAACTTTATTATTTGTAATCAGGTCCGGCTGACTAACTGCTCTGTCTGCCACACGTGCTCCCACCATAATCAGCAAATCCGATTCATTCATTGCACGGTTCGCATATGGATGTCCGTTATTTCCCACCATTCCGTAATACATCGGATGGTCGGTCGGCATAACGCTAAGTCCCATCATCGTTGAAACAACAGGAATTCTATGCTTTTCTGCGAATGCCTGAAGTTCTTTTCTTGCATCACTTAAAAGCACACCGCCACCTGCACAAATAATAGGTCTTTTTGCCTTTTCTAATTCCTTTGCCACTTTACGAATCTGAACAATATGACCTTTTACAGTTGGTTTGTATGTACGCATATTAACTGTTTCCGGATATTTAAATCGGGAAATCGTTGCATTTTGGATGTCAATTGGAACGTCAATAAGTACAGGACCTTTTCTGCCTGTATTGGCGATATAAAATGCTTCCTTAAATACTCTTGGAATATCGTTAACATCTTTAATTAAATAACTGTATTTTACAAAGGATTCTACTGCACCGGTAATATCAGCTTCCTGGAACACATCACTTCCAAGCAGTTCTGAATTTACCTGACCGGTAATGCACACAAGCGGAATACTGTCCGCAAAAGCAGTTGCAATACCTGTAATCACATTAGTTGCACCCGGACCGGATGTGACGGCGCACACACCTACTTTGCCGGTTACTCTTGCCTGACCACTTGCTGCATGTGCTGCATTCTGCTCTGTTCGAATCAGAATCGTACGAATGTCCGACTGTAATATACTGTTATAAAACGGACATATTGCAACTCCGGGATAGCCATATACATTGGTTATGCCTTCTTCTTCCAGGCATCTTACCATAGCGTCTGCTCCTATCATATCCTTTCCTCCTTTTCATTTTATGTAATAGTTTTATATATACTTTTAAATGATAACACGTTAAAGTGTGAAAAACAACCTCATTTTAATAATCTTTCAACGAGACGGACTGCATCTGCCGCATCTGCCGAATAGCCATCTCCATTTATTTCTTTGGTATATTCTTCGGTTACCACTGCTCCGCCCAGAATAATTTTTCCAGTATATCCTTGCTCTTTCGCGTAAGTAATTACATTCTTCATTTCCTGCATGGTAGTTGTCATAAGAGCTGAAAGACCAATGATTTTTGCATTTTTTGAAATGGCTGTTTCTACAATCACTTCTTTGGAAACATCTTTTCCAAGGTCAATAACCTGATATCCATAATTTTTCAGCATTAATGCAACCAGATTTTTACCAATATCATGAATATCGCCTTCTACCGTTGCAATAACAATAACCGGTCTTTCTTCCGTATCATTTCCGGACATAAGAAGGGGTTCTAAGTGTTCGATACCAAGCTTCATTGTTTCTGCACTGTTAATAAGCTGTGGAAGGAAATAACTTCCTTTATCAAAAAGCTCGCCCACATCATTGATTGCAGGAATCAAAACCATATCAAGCAAATGTTTTGCATGTAAGCCTGCATCTAAAGCTTCCTGAACAAGTGAAACAATCTTTTTACGATTCCCTTTCATGACTGCATGGTATACAGCATATTCCTGCTCTTTATCAAAGCTGCGTGTAGGATTTGCAGACATTTTGGGCTTTTCTGTTCTTTTTACATCGGAAGGTGATTCCACTTTCTGAACTGCCTTTTTTTGCTCGTTACGCTCTTTTATCATGCCTGCATATTCAATATAGCGTACATCCGCTGTTTCTTTACCGCACAATAAGTCAGAGGCAAAGCTTGCCAGCATTAACAATTCCTGATTCGGATTTGCAATCGCCATTGTCAATCCATTCTGAATTGCCATTGTAAGAAAGGCTGTATTTACATTGCTTCTTTCCGGCAGTCCAAAGGATATATTGGATAATCCGCAAATCGTAAATAATCCATTATCTTTGCAGTACTTCATGGTTGTAAGCGCTTCTATACCTGCTTTTTTATTAGCACCTACTGTTGTTACCAGTCCGTCAACAATGATATCTTCTTTGGAAAGACCAAGCGACAATGCTTTTTCTATAATGTTCTGTATTATTTCATGCTTTTCTTCCATACTTGCCGGAAGTCCGTTATCCGACAATGGTAAAAGGATAAACATAGCTCCGTATTTTGCAGCCAGTGGAAGAATTTTATCGATTTTAACCTGCTCCAAGGATACAGAATTAATAAGTGCCCTTCCCGGATATCTTCTGAGTGCTGCTTCCATAACCTCAGGATGACTTGAATCAATGGCAAGCGGCAACGCTGTTGTCATCGATAATTCCTCTATTGCCTCCAGCATTTTTGCTTTTTCATCAATGCCGCTCATTCCCAGATTTACATCCAGTATTGCAGCTCCGTTCTCTTCCTGCTGCTGTGCAAATTCACATACCATTTCCATGCTTCCTGAGCGTACCGACTCCTGAAATGCTTTTTTGCCGGTTGGATTGATACGTTCTCCTACTACAAGAAATGGATCGCCATGAGAAAATGAAACGGTTTTGCGTTCGGATGTCAGATATCCTTTCTTACCACAATTTCTCTCCACTTTTCTATAAGATAAATTTGCCAGTTTACGGATATATTCAGGACTTGTTCCACAGCATCCGCCAAGAATGGTAGCACCGGCTTCAATCAGACAATCCATTTCCTCCGCGAAGCTTTCTGCATCCATATCATAGACAGTACTTCCGTCTGCTGTCACTTTAGGTAAACCTGCATTTGGTTTTCCAATCAATGGCTTATCGGTAACTGCTTTCATTTTTTCAAGCACAAGTGCTAATTTCGCCGGTCCTGCCGAACAGTTCACACCGATTGCATCTGCTCCCAACTTATCCAGTACTACCGCCGCTGTTTCAGGGTCTGTCCCAAACAATGTTCTTCCGTCTTTTTCAAATGTGAGCGTTGTCATTACCGGAAGGTCACAGCATTCCTTTGCCGCAATCAGTGCTGCTCTCGTCTCCTGCAAGCTCATCATAGTTTCGATTACAAGCAGATCAACTCCTGCTGCACACAAATAGGTAATCTGTTCCTTATATATCTCTACCAGCTCTTCAAAATCCAGATCTCCAATCGGTGCAAGCTGCCTTCCTGTCATCGTAATGTCTCCGGCTATCAAAGCTTTTCCCTGTACTGCTTCCTTAGACAAGCCTACCAGTTTATGTACAATTTCTTCCATTCTGTCATACATACCGTATTCGGAAAGTTTGATTCGATTTGATGTAAAGGTAGGTGCATACACAATATGGCTTCCTGCAGCAACATATTCTCTTTGAAGCTCTATTAAAGCCTGTGGATGACTCAGAATCCATTCCTCCGGACATACTCCTGAAGGCATTCCTTTTTTTTGCAAATTAGAACCCGTTGCTCCATCCAAAATTACATATCGATTTTTGCATAACTCTTGAAACTGCAATTTATCCACTTTATTGTCCTCACATTTATAAAATTAGTGTCGTTATTTTACAACTTTTCGTTTAATATTAGCATGAAACACTATAATAGTAAAACATATATTTTCTTGCCATTTTTTGCGTTCTATGATACATTCATAATGTTGTAAAATATGAAAACAGATTATGAAGGAGGCATTCCTTTTGAAAAAATCAATACTATTTACTGTATTTCTACTCTGTATCAGTATGTTCTCTCTTACAGGATGTTCTAATGAAACCACACAGGAGCTCGCCGTATATCAGGCAAGCATGGAAACATTCTGTAATAATATCGCATACTTAAATGGTGAAATTAATGAATTAGACGGAAGTGGTGAAAATGATGTTCATGAACTTTTAGGCCACTTAGATACATTAAAAGATCAGTTTGCACAGCTTGCAGAGTTAAGTGTTCCTGAACAATTTGAAAATGTTGCTGACTTAGCATCTGAAGCAAGCGAAAATATGAATATGGCTGTTGATTATTATCATCAGGCTTATGACGGTGATAAATTCAATCAAAATTATGCAGATGCTGCTTTTGAGTATTACAGTCGTGCAAACCTTCGTCTTAATTATATCCTTATGATTTTACACGGTGAAAAAATCACGGATGAAAATGTTGTTTACACAATGGAATCTGACGAAGAAACAGAACAGGATTAAGTTAAAGAGCCGCTTCAACGCACAGGTTGAGGCGGCTCCTATTTTTGGAATTTTTTAAAAGAAAATAAAATTTAGCTATTTTGCAGCTTTCTGATACACTCTGATACAATTTCTTCTATCTGCATTTGATCCACATCATATACTGCATCCTTTAATGCAAACATGTCTGCCCTGATATAATCCGGTATTTTGTATGACATGAGATCATTCATAATATTATCTACCGTATCATAATCAAAGCTTTCATTACACTGTGATAATAATTCCAGCTTTGCCAATAGCATTTTTTCATCAATCGGATTTCCTGTAAACAATTCATCTTCTACCTTTAAACCATACTTTACGCGCATCTCCAATACAGTCTTTTCATACAGTTTCAGAAGTTCTTCATGCTCTTGATGTATTTGTTCATAATCCCCTGCTTTTCCGGCAAATTCAAGACGTTCTGCCAGCTTAGAAAGCTTCGGCGCACCAGCAATACGGGCCGCACTTTTTAATCCATGTATTTTTACAATGTAATTCTGATAATCACGCCTGTCATACAAATCCGAAATCTCTTTTTTATCTTTTTTTGCACTTCCTGTAAAAGTGGTAATTACTTTATGGAAAATGACTTCTGAACCACTAAATCGAATACCGGTTTTTTCATCTAACAATGGTTCTTCTTCTACTACAATTTCTTTTGGAATTTCGATTTCTGCTTTTTCACATACTTCATTTAAAAAATCTATCTTATCTTTTGGTAAATAGGTTTTTAACATATTTTCTAATTTATTTCCATCTACAGGTTTTTCAAGAAAATCTGTAAATCCTTCGATTAAATAGAAATCATGTGCACCTACTATGGCATTGGCAGAAAATGCAATTGCCGGTGTACCTTCATTCATGAAATTCCTTCTTCGCATGCGATGTAGTACTTCAACACCATCCATCTCCGGCATCATATGATCAATGAAAACCAAATCATATTTTTTCTGTGCCATCATTTCCAGCGCTTCTTTACCGCTTGTAGCCGTATCAATTTGAATTTCTGTTTTCTTCAGTAAACCATTAAATACAAATAAATTTATTTCTACATCATCAATAGCAAGAATCTGTGCATTTCTGGCAGTAAAGGTCTCTTTATATGTATATGTATCCAAGCTTTCTTCCAGCTTCTCGATAACATTTCCAACCGGTGTGGCATCAATAACCAGTTGCTCCACATCAAAATAGAACGTGGAACCGACACCATATTCACTTTCGACCATGAGTTCACTTCCCATGCTGTTTAAAAGTCTTGATGAAATAGTAAGTCCTAAGCCGGAGCCTTCAATTGTACGGTTTCTGCTCTCTTCAATACGTCTGAAAGTCCGGAATAAATCTTTCATATCCTCTGATTTAATTCCGACTCCACTGTCTCTTACTTCTACATGCATGTTTAAAACACGGCTATTCTGTTTGTTTTTCATTTCCCCGTCAATAATAAGCTCTACGCAGCCCTTATCCGTGTATTTCACCGCATTCGTAAGCAGATTTACAATAATCTGACGCATTCTTACATCATCACCATGTAATACAGTTGGTAAATTTTCGGAAATAGTAAACTTTAACTCCAACCCTTTATTCTCTGCACGGATTTTTATCATATTTACTAAAGCGCTTATCAGCTCAATCAGATTATATGGAACCGGTACTAACTCCATTTTCCCGGAATCTATTTTTGAAAAATCGAGTACATCATTTACAATTCCAAGCAGAGACTGACTTGCATTTTGAATTTTCAAAGCATAGTCTTTTATTTCTGCCTCTTTTGTCTCTCTTAAAATCATCTCATTCAAACTCATAACCGCATTAATCGGCGTCCTGATTTCATGAGACATATTTGCAAGAAATGCTCCCCTTGTATTGCTGGCTCTTTCCGCAATTTCCTTTGCTTCGCGCAATTCGTCGCTTTCCCGTGCTTTTTCTTCCATACCTGCAAGATAAACACTTCCAACAATAAATAACAGCAACAGCAAACCATAAATCCATACAATTAACGAAATAATATAAGACAGACCTTCTGCCACAACATCCGATGGAACATATCCCAATACATGTAATTCTGTATCAGGAATTTCTGCAATGAAATAAAACACATCCTCTTCAGGTGTCATAACAAATGCCGCTGAAGCAATATTACTATTTAAGTTTCCATGTAATTTATTTTCTACATCAAGCGGAATTTTATAAAAGAACTCTTCCCAGCCATCAAATGCAACAATAACGGTTCCGTTTTCATCACAAACGAGGGCTCTCCCTTTTCCGTCATAACAACTCAAATCAAATTTATCATTCAGACAAGATGTATCATACTTTTTGTACAAAACATATCGCACATTATATTCATTAAAAACAGGCACTGCAAAAAGCAAGCCCTTTCCTTCCTTAAAAGAAACATCTGCATTTCCCCGGAATGCATTTCGGACACATGGATACTGTGTCATACTAAGCGACTCACCTACAACTGCATTTCCATCCACATCCAGAATTCCGTATGTCACACCTTTATCTGCCGCTTTTTGTTTCGCTTCAATTATATAATCGATATTAATATGGTTCTTTGAAATGAATGCCGAAGTATCTTTCAATTCCACCAGTTCCAAATCGATTCGCAGATTTACCATATCTGCAAGCTGGGTACTCTGTCTTGCCACTTGTTTTTCCATATACTTATGAAGCAGCGATACCAGACGCAGAGACATAAATGCCCCGATAGCAATCATAAAACTCACTAAAAATATAATGATTAATGTATTTCGTTTACCAATTTTGAAATTACTTTTCTTCATACACATTTACACCTTCTGCCAGCCAGGTACATTTATAAAACAGCATATCATCACTTATCGTTTCATCTTCTGCACAAATCAAATTACCTTGATTATCCTTTATTTCACCTGAAAAAACATCTCTATGCTCTAATAATCGTTGTTCTGTTTCCTGAATTTCAAGTTTTATTTCATCAGATACTGTATCTGAACAAAACTGTAATTCAACAGCATTCTTTTCAAGTCCGAGCCAGTATCTGTCGTTTTGCTTATAATAACCGGTAAGACAGTCTTTCAGCATTTCCTTATATAGCTGTTCCGTGTTTATTCTTACTACTGCCAAACACTTATCCGAGTAAGCTTCTTTGTACTCCGGAAAAGCAATGTATCCTACCTGATACTTTTCTGCAACTTCCGCAACCGTATCTCCGTCCTGATGATAAGTAATAATATCTACTCCTTCTTTTTCAATCAGGTCCGTTGCCAGTTTTGTTTCTTTCTCTGCATCGTTCCAGGAGTCCGTAAAAGAAACAAGCACTTCTGCATCCTCTCTTACAGATTTTACGCCAAGAGTAAATGCGTTAATTCCCCTGTTTACCTCCGAATTCTCCATTGCTGCAACATAACCGATTTTTCCACTTTTTGTTTCCAGTCCTGCCAGTATTCCTGAGAGAAATCGCGCCTGATATACCCTCGGAGAATAGGTAGCACATGCTGTATTTTCCACATCTCCTGCATTATTACAGAAAAAATTAATATGCGGATATCGTACCGATAATCTTGCCACATACTTGGCATAAATTGCACTATCTAATACAATTGCATTTGCTCCCTTCTCATTCATACGTTCTACTGCCTGAGCGCACTTTTCCCAACTTTCCTCCACATATTCTTCTACAATCAGACGTACGTCCATCTCATTGCATACCATTTCCATCTTCTCATGATTCATCTGACTTCGACCATCATCCAAATGGCTTCCAAGCATAACCATACCAACTGTAAAATCCTCTTTAAAAGAAAATGCTTCAAAAAAAATATACATGGCTATCAGCATAAAAGCGCAGATAAGTGTGAAGCTACGTACATATTTATTTACTAATGAACTCTTGTTTTCTGTCATATTACTCATCCAATATAACCCCGTTCACATACCAGTCAAACTGGTATCTTAATGCTTCATCCGACATTTTTTCGCCCTTATTTACACGAAGTCTTCCTGTGGTATCATAAATCGGTCCATAAAATACATCATAATACTCTTGTTGTATTCTTCTGTATTCTTTATTTACATATGCAACCGTTTCTTTCTCTACATGCTCTGTAAATGGTGCCAGGGATACTACTCCTGTTTCCACACCTTCCCAATAATGTACAGCAATATTTTTCTTCTGGACACTTTTTTTCAAATAAGGTTCATAATACTTTTCCCAGGACCATACAGACGCTGTCAAAAATGTATTTGGATAGTTTTCTGCGTTATCCACATTATAGCCTATAGACCATATTCCTTTTGCTTCCGCGATATCAAGTGTTGCATTGGAATCTGCATGTAACGTAATCACATCTATATCATGATGCTCTAGTAAGCGTTCTGTCGCCTGTTCATTTTGTTCATAATCTGTCCAGGAATCGCTAAATGCAACATATACCTTTGCATCCGGATTCACAGTTTGTACTCCAAGTGTAAATGCATTAATTCCTCGGTTTACTTCCGAATTATCAAATGCTGCTACATAACCGATTTCATTCGTTTCTGTCTGCATACCGGCTACTATGCCACTCAAATAGCGCATCTGATAGGCCCGTCCAAAATAAGTCCCGAGATTTTCTCTGATTTCTGTACCGGAAGCATGCAAGAACATAATACTTGGATATTTTTCTGCAACTTTGATTACATATGGACCATATCCATAGGAATTACAAATGATAATTTCACACCCATTAGCAATCAGTTCTTCCATAACATTCATACAGGAAGAATCATCTACAACATTTTCACAATATACCATTTCCAGATTTAATGTTTCAGCCACCTTTTCCAAGGCATCATAATGAGACTCTGTCCAGCTGTCATCTGACACAGAGCCTATCAATACACATCCTACTTTGGTTTTTTCTGCAGTTACATCCGTAAATTCATCTTTGGTATGGATTCCAAAAATCCCAATCAATACCAAAATGAAAACTGCAAGCGTTAAATACGTAATTTTTTTCATTTGTAAAATCCTTTGTATCTAACAAACCCTTTTAACAATCATTCCTATTATATAATCTTTTTATTATAAGTACAATCCAAAGGGCTCTACTACCCTTGGTAAAATACCATTTATATAAGCAATAAACGTTCCGTAGTTTGTCACTGCTATTCCTTTATTCTTGCAGAGCGTAGAACGATACTTCATTTCCCTCTCATTTAGCATACATCCCCCACAGTGTATGATTAAGCGATAGTCTTCCACATTTTCCGGAAATTCCGTTCCTGACACAAAGCAACATTCCACATCCTTACCAATATGATTTTTCAACCAGTTTGGAATTTTTACCGTTCCAATATCCTCACACTGCCTATGATGTGTACAGCCCTCCGCTATCAATACTTTATCTCCTTTTTGCAACTTATCTACAAAAGAAGCGCCCTTTACCAAAAGCGGCAAATCTCCTTTATATCTTGCCATTAAAACAGAAAATGAAGTCAGCATAACCTCCTTTGGAACAATACGATTAACGCTTCCAAACACCTGACTGTCCGTAATGACAAGTCTTGGGTTTTCTTTTAGTTTGGAAAATGTTTCTTCCAATTCTGTATCCCTGCAAACCAGTGCATTTGCTCCCGCTTCAATAATATCACGAATCGTCTGTTGCTGCGGCAAAATCAATCTTCCCTTTGGTGCGGATGCATCAATCGGCACAACCAGTACCACAACATCCCCCGGTGAAAGCAAATCCGCAACAATATGCTTTTCTTCCGTTTCATTTTTTAAGTACTTTATACAGGCTTCTTTCAGCTGCTCGATACCTTTTCCGGTTTTTGCACTTACAAAGATTCCGTTATGTTTATCCCCGGATACTCCATCTGTCAAATCCGATTTATTTCCCACGAGAAGATAAGGAATTTCCCGTTCTTTTACCAGCTTTAACAGTTCCACATCCTCTTTTTGTAATGGCTGTCCTGCCTCTACAATAATTAGTGCCATATCTGTCTTACTTAACACCTGCATTGTCTTTTTTACACGAAGTTCTCCCAGATTTCCTTCATCATCCATTCCCGGTGTATCAATTATGATGACCGGTCCTATCGGTAACAGCTCCATGGATTTATATACCGGATCTGTGGTTGTTCCTTTCACATCAGAGACAATGGAAAGCTCTTGTCCGACAAATGCATTTACTAAACTGGATTTTCCTACATTTCTTCGTCCCAAAAACGATATGTGAATTCTTTCGCCTCTGGGAGTTTCATTTAAACCTGCCATATTTCACCTTAAAAGCGGAAATCTCTCTCTCCTGCTTTAATCTTTCCTAAACGTTCTACTACAATTTCACGCACTTTTTCTTTCGGAATTGACAAAAGTTCTTTCTCAATCATTCTTTCTCCTACAGCTTTTGTCTTTTCAGAAGCATAATCCTCCAAATACTCCTTTAATGTCATAAGCGCATTCGGCTGACAGCAATTTTGTATCTGTCCAGATTTACACAAAGACATGAATCTGTCCCCTGTACGTCCTTCACGATAGCATGCCGTACAGAAAGACGGCACATATCCCATTTCCATAAGCCAGCATACAATTTCATCTAATGTACGATTGTCCGACACATCAAATTGTGATGAATTTTCTTCCTCCGGCTCCGGTGAAGCATATCCGCCCACACTTGTACGGGAGCCTCCTGAAATCTGAGACACACCAAGTTCTAATACTCTCTTACGAGCCTTCGGTGTTTCCCTTGTAGATATAATCATTCCTGTATAAGGCACTGCTACCCTTATACAAGCAATAATTTTCGCAAAGGTATCTTCCGATATTCCATTGTCAAATTCATCCGGATCTATATCATCTGCAGGACATACACGGGGAACACTAATCGTATGCGGTCCCACATTAAATACAGCCTCTAAATGCTCTGCATGCATCAATAAACCGGCGAATTCATAACGATATAATTCCAGTCCAAATAACACACCTAATCCCACATCATCAATTCCTGCCTGCATTGCACGGTCATGTGCCTGTGTGTGATATGCATAATTACTCTTTGGTCCTGTCGGATGAAGTCGTTCATAGCTTTCTTTATGATACGTTTCCTGAAACAAAATGTAAGTACCAATGCCTGCATCTTTTAATTTTTTATAGTCCTCAACTGTTGTCGCAGCAATATTTACATTCACACGACGAATGGCACCATTTTTATGCTTTATGGAATAAATAGTTTTAATAGACTCTAAAATATATTCAAGCGGATTATTTACCGGGTCTTCTCCTGCTTCTAATGCAAGCCTTTTATGCCCCATATCCTGAAGTGCAATAACTTCTTTTCTAATTTCTTCCTGGGTCAACTTCTTTCGGGCAATATTTTTGTTCTTCAAATGGTATGGACAATACAAGCATCCATTCACACAATAATTCGATAAATAAAGTGGTGCAAACATGACAATTCGATTCCCGTAAAAGTCCTGTTTAATCTGTCTGGCAAGCTCAAATATTTCCTGATTCTTATCCTCTAACTCGCAAGAGAGCAAAACAGAAGCTTCTCTATGCGATAACCCTTTACGAAGCTTGGCTTTTTCTATAATAGAAGTAATCAACTCCCGATCCGTCTTATGTGCATCTGCATATGCAAGCGTCTCTTCGATTTCCTTATGATCAATAAATTCTTCCGCTTTCATTGATTTAACATTATACATTTTAAAGTTCCTCTCTATTTGCAGTCCCCACGATGGACGACCACATTATAGCCTATTTTCTTCATTTTTTTACGTAAGTTCTCAATCTCTTCCGCAGATTCTTCCCCTGTGGAAAGTTTCTTATCATATAACATATAATTTTCACGGGCACATTCCGGTGACAGGTTTGGCATACATACATTTGCCCCTGCAAGAATCCCCAGTTCTCTTCCGTTATCCCTAAGCGTTCCAAGGGCTGTTGTCGCAGGCAAAAGAACATTTGGTACAATAAGACGTACCAGCGCCAACAGTCTTAACGTAAGCTCTACACTTCCGTTTTCTTTATCCGCAAAAGGAGTATCTTTATGGGATATAAATGGTCCTATTCCAACCATATGAGGTTGAAAGGATTCTATAAATTTCAAATCCTTCGCAAGACATTCATACGTCTGTGCCGGAGATCCCACCATAAATCCGCAGCCGACCTGATATCCTAATTCTTTCAAGTCATATAAGCATTGCTTTCTGTTTTCCAGCAGCATTTCCTTTGGATGAAGTTTCCTGTAATGCTCCTTATCTGCCGTTTCATGACGCAGTAGATATCTGTCTGCACCTGCTTCTTTCCACATCTTATATACTTCCCTGGAATGCTCTCCGATAGAAAGTGTCAATGCGCAGTCGGAATATCTTTCTTTGATTTGGCAAATCAAATCCGCCATCTTCTTTGGTGTAAAAAACACATCTTCTCCACCCTGAAGTACAAACGTGCGATACCCCAAGCCATATCCCCTGTCACAACAGGAAAGGATTTCCTCTTCTGTAAGCCGATAACGCTGTGCTTTGGTATTACCGGCACGTATCCCACAGTAGTAACAATTATTTTTGCAGTAATTTGTAAACTCAATCAGACCACGTACATATATATCCCTGCCATAATACTGTCTGCGTGTTCTGTCTGCCTTTTCAAACAGGATTTGGCGGAGGTCTTCTTCTCTGCTTTTTAAAAGAATTTCATATTCTTCTAACGATAATATATGTTCTTTTTCAAGCTTATCCAAAAGTGTTTTCATCTTACCCCCGGAACATAATAAGAGAATTTCATCATAATGTCATAAAAGGCTCTGAGAATCCCAGAGCCTTTTATCATTACATCTATTTTCACAAGTCATTTGACCGAACAGTGACATATCTATTTTAGTGTAAATGTATCGGTTCTTTAGGCTGGTTTTTGCTTCGTGCACTTGTCTTACCTTCCGGTTTAATTTCGCCTGCAGAAGTAAGTGCCCGTTTGGTTAATGCCGGACCTATTAATTCATATACCAACACACTAAATAATACAACATTTCTGATAATTGCGCCATCCATAAGTGAGGCTGCCGTAAGCGACATTCCAAGCGCTACACCTGCTTGCGGTAAAAGTGTAATACCTAAATGCTTTGTAATCTTTTCATTACATTTTGTCATATTACAACTAACATATGCACCATAATATTTTCCGCATGATCTCGATAAAATATACAGCACACCGATTAACAGAACAATCGGACTACTCATAATTTTCAAATCCAGCTCCGCACCTGACAATACGAAAAACCAGATATTAAGAGGAACGGTCCAACCATCCACACGATCCATAAGTTCTTCAGAAGTTTCACATATATTACAAAATACTGTACCTGTCATCATACAAACTAATAATAATGATGTACCTACATGTATGCCACCCACTTCAAGCTTAATCATAGATAAGCCAACGGTCAAAAGCACAAACGCTACGGACAGAGACATACGTTTACTTCTGGAATGAAAAAAGCGTTCTACAAAATTCAGCAGATATCCCATTACCGCACCGAGAATCAGAGAACATACAATCTCTACAAGCGGTTCTACAACCATCCCTATAACACTGACTCCACCGGTTTCCATTGCATGTGCTATACCAAAGGACACCGCAAACAGAACAAGTCCTACCGCGTCATCGATTGCTACAACCATCATCAAAAGTTTTGTAAGCGGTCCATGTGCTTTGTACTGTTTAATAACCATTAATGTAGCTGCCGGTGCTGTTGCAGAAGCAATGGCTCCAAGCGTTATTGCTGCCGGTATTGAAATCATCTGTGGAAATATAAAATGAAGTATAATCAATACAACATCTACAACAAATGTTGTAAACACAGCTTGTAAAATACCAATAATTACAGCTTGTCGTCCCATCGTTTTTAATTGTGTAAGTCTGAATTCATTTCCGATTGTAAAAGCAATAAAGCCCATCGCCGCCTGTGACAACAAACTTACTGTTTCCACCTGTGCCAATGAATTAAATCCAAGCCCCGGAACATTTAATGCTCCGATGCAATATGGTCCAAGTAAAAGACCTGCAACAAGATACGCTGTAACTGCCGGAAGATTTAGCTTTTTCGCAATACGCGACATAAGTAAGCCTCCGATAATCGCAAGCGCAAGACTGATAAAATAGATTTGCATATCTATTTCCTCCTTTTTCATAATACTCCTCGAAACCCTTACATATACTACTCCTCCAATACAAAATTATCAAGTAAAAACTTTCTTTTTTCCGGATATTCATACAGAAAATCATGTAAAATGCTTTCGATATCTTCTGTTTCTGTATTCAGCCGGTGTCATGTCCGTATATTCTTTAAAAATCTTAATAAAATGACTGTGGGATGCAAATCCTAAATCATTTGC
>SVFS01000057.1:0-13001 GCA_015056725.1 Lachnospiraceae bacterium
TTCAAAAGCAGCTTTAGCGGCGTCAGTTTCTAAGATGCCTTGACGCTCAAATTTTTCGGCATACCATGGACTGTGAGGAACCCAGCTTCCCATAAATAAGAAATTGCCATATTCATCCCGGTGTCCTTGCAGGGCATCTTCTGTAAAGGAGCCAAAGGAATTCATATCTAAGAAATAGAAGTTTTCAGGATGTTCTCCAAAGTAATCTTTTATATCAATAAATGCCTGACTAAAATTAAGTCGTCCGCTTGCTTCATACTTTGCTGCCTCTGCCTTTGGCATACCAAAGCGGAACATAATAAATACGATACAGAGAATACTCAGGCTCCAAAATCCAATAAGAGATTTGCGTCTTATGTCTGTTTTACAGCCGGTTTCCCAAATTCTGTATTTCCAGGCGATTCCAAGCAATAATACAAGTTCAGCTAAGTACACAGCCTGTGATACACGGGCGGGAAGCCTGCCGTAATAAAGCAAATATGCCCAGATGAACATTCGGGCAATTCCGATTAAAATAATGTCCCGTATAACAATTTTTTTCTTACTAATCAGAGCAGTTACGAAGAACAAAATATACAAGCTATATACGAGCAGATTTAACGGTCTGTCGGTGTAAGAAATGTGACGGTCCAAAAAGGAAAGTGCCATTTCTTTTAACTTGGCAGGAAGCTTGGAAGGCGTCAGTGCAATTTCTGCTTCTGCGATTTCTTCTAATGTTTCCATCGTGTGTTTATTAATAAGCGGTTCTAAAACGATATTGTAGTGATGGGCAGCAGCTTCATAAGATGAATGGGTTAAGCCGAGTTCATTGTATACATCTTTATAAGTATCATAGTCAGGATAACCGGTATAATCATAAAGTGTTTCACTGGCACTTGTATAATCGCTGAATTCTTTCCAGTCTTCGCGGTTGTAAGCAAGCTTTTCAAAGCCCATAATCAAAAGCATCATAACAAGGAAAATTCCTGCCAGGGCAAAAAGATTTTTTTTCGTTTTTTTACTATCTGCATCAACTAGTTTCGTAATGCCTAAGATTCCGACAAAAGGAAGAAGCATCAGAAAACCTTTATCACGGATACAAAGTGAATAGGCAGATAATAAGAAAAAACCTAAATAGTTTTTGACAGACTGACGTAAATCATCCTCTGCATCAGAAAGCAGAAATAGAAATACTGCTCCGGCTCCAACCATTCCCGTTACGGTAGTGAACTGAATTTCTGCAATGTGTAAAAACAGAAACGAATAACTTCCTATTGAGAAAAGAACAAGCAGAAGTATTTTGCCATAAATGCTTTTGGTAAGTTCCATCAGTTTATAGAGGACAACCCACATCGTGATACCAAAGGATACACATAAAAACAAGCCGTACCATGGCATGGAAGGAATCAGCTTATACAATGTAGAAATGAGAAGTCCGGCAGGAAAACCGATATAGTATAGTCTCGGATTAGGAGTGCCGGTCATTTCACCGGAAGCGATGCTGTCAAAAAAGACATCATCATTTGTAAAATAAATAAATGGCGATAAGCTGTAAAAATAGCGAAACAGCAGAAAAACAGTTATGCCTGCGATAAAAATCAGCAGATACTGTTGTTGTTTTTTGGATAATGTCATGGTGTAACCTTTCTCTTTTTAAATAAATTGTCCAACATACTTTCCAGAAGCGCCATTCCATGGGCTGCGTGAGGCAGTACAAAAATAGCATATGGCAGAACGTAACGTCCGCTGGATTCCCAAATCATATAGAATAATGCACCACCAACAGCAGTCAGCAGAAACAGGTAGTAAAACGAGTGCATTGATGCAAGATTAGCTGAGTGCGCTTTGGAATCGGTTTGTCTGTTCCAATCATGGAAAAACGGTAGCACCAGACTAAGTGCAACAAGACCGTATAATACCATCTGATAACCGGACATGTAATCTACTAAGACGTTATACAGCGGGCCGGAGAAACAGCTTTCAATAATCGGAAGTCTTTCCCCGAATGGAACATAAATGGAATCAAAAATTGCCCAACCTACATTTAACCATTGATTCATGAATTTATTGGCTATAAACGATAAAGCATAGGAAGGATGTGCCAGGAAATAATCAAGGCGCTCTTGATATGCGGAGAAACCAAGTGCAGAAGCTTTGTCATAATCGTAGTCTGCGGTTACGGTAAAGGTTTCAAAATTATAGCCGTTATAACCACCCGGTCCGGCATCAGCTTCCATAAGTCCCATTGCAAGATATGTAGAAGTAGGTACGCCGCGATTGATTTCCGTTCCGGAGCGGTGTGCGTACATGTCCTGAATGAGTGGAATAATCTGTACTGCCAGCACAAACATTGTAATAAAATAAAGCGGGAGCAGTACTTTTTGCATCAGAGAAAAATCTGTCCGATGTTTTATGAAATATAGTATCAGAATGATGCCTAATGCAATCAGGAAAATCAAACTGTTTTTTCTTACCCAGACAGCAGCGACGATAGATAGAAAACCAAAAGCGCCGGTCAGAATACGATATAAATATAGGTGTTTTGTTATACGAGAAACATCTGCTGACGGAAAAAGGTCGCTGTTGTTTAAAAAACTGTCCAAAAACAGCAGAATCATATAACTTCCGAATAAAATAAATGCAAATGACGGAATCTCACCATATATATAAGAGCCATACATAATAAACGGAACACAAAAATCCGTTAAAAGCAAACTGTATAAAGCAGTTTTTTCAGAACGGAACAATTGCTTACAAAGTCCGTATTGGGAAAGCATGCATACCACAAGACAGAGAGCATTTACACCTTGCAGGATGTGGAAGTTGTCGCTTCCGGCAAAACGGAAAATCAATTCATAAAAAGAGGCAAGCCCAAGCTGGAACGGATATACCGAAAAGTAGGAATCCCGATAGGAAAGGGAGCTAAAGTCATTGCGGGCAAATTGCTTTGCGGCGTAATAGACTGATCCGCAATCAGAAGCCGGACCGCTTTTGGAAAAATAGGTCCAAAGTATGGAGGCACCAAAAATCCAAAGACATGAAAGAATAAGCAATATTTTCTCGCCGTGTTTGATACGGGTAAAAAGCTTGCAAAGTCCGTAATATATGAGTATGGAACAAACGAGGAACAAGATGTTAAAAAGCGGATTGTCCCAACGAAGCTGTATGACGATTTCATAAGCGTTTTCCACACATGCAGTTCTGAAAAAGGCTGTCAGTGCTAAAATAGCAAAGAGTATCACGCTAAAAACGTGGATAGAGCGCTGACAAAAGGAATAAAGCTTTGACATATTCTGCTCCCGTTTATTGTAAAAGATAATGAATGACGATAAAGTCATAATCAATAATATTTTATCAAATTTGTAGTGGAAAGTGTAGCCTTAAATATAGTAGAATATGGCTATATCTAGGTTTTTAAAATAAAAAATTGGAGGCAGATATGAGCTTTAAAAAAGATTTTGTATGGGGAAGTGCTACAGCATCCTATCAGATTGAAGGCGCAGCTTTTGAAGATGGTAAGGGCTGGAATATTTGGGATGTGTTTACACATGAAGGTGGACATGTATATGGCAATCATACAGGAGACGTGGCTTGCGATCATTATCACCGCTTTAAAGAAGATATTAAGCTGATGAAAGAGCTTGGAATGAAAGCGTATCGTTTTTCTGTTAACTGGGCAAGAATCATGCCGACAGGTGAAGGTGCGGTAAATGAAAAAGGAATTGCGTTCTATAACGAACTGATTGATGAACTGCTTGCCAACGGAATCGAACCGTATCTTACTTTGTATCATTGGGAACTGCCGTATGACTTATACAAACAGGGTGGATTTTTAAATCCTAAAATTGCGGACTGGTTTTATGATTATGCGAGTGTGATTGCAGAAAGATTTTCTGACAGAGTAAAACACTTTTTCACATTAAATGAGCCACAGTGTATTATCGGACTTGGTTATTTGTCAGGCGAGCAGGCACCGGGATTGAAAACAGGAAAGAAAGATATTTTCCAGATGATTTATAATTTATTGCGTGCACATGGAAAATGTGTATCAGCACTTCGTGAAAAGAGTGTACAACCTGTGAAAATCGGTTTGGCTTCCTGCGGAAATACATACTATCCGGCTTCTGATTCACCGGAAGATATCGAAGCAACAAGATATGCCACATTCCATATGATAAATGATTCTCTTCATGAGGCAGTATGGAATTTTGCTACTTTCATGGACCCGATTTATTTAGGAGAATATCCAAAAGAATTAAGAGAATATTTCGGGGATGTATTAATTGAACTGACAGAAGAGGATAAAAAGCTGATTAGCCAGCCACTTGATTTCTATGGTCAGAATAATTACAATTCTGCAGAAATTAAAGCAGGAAAAGACGGCAAGCCGGAAATCGTAAATCGCTATGATGGTTTTCCGGAAACAATGATGCTTTGGCCTGTGACACCGGAAGGGCTTTACTGGGCACCGAAGTTTATTTATGAACGTTATCAGAAACCATTCTTTATTACGGAAAACGGTCTGGCAAGTATGGATTGGGTACATGTGGATGGTAAAGTAAAAGATTATGGAAGAATCGATTTTCTTCAGAGATATCTGCGTGCCCTGAAACGTGCGGCAGAAGATGGTGCGGACATTGCAGGTTATTTCCAGTGGTCATTTATGGATAACTTTGAGTGGGCACTTGGCTATGCAAAACGCTTCGGTCTTGTATATGTAGATTATGAAACACAAGAGCGTATACCGAAGGAATCCGCGTATTTCTATAAAGAAGTAATGGAAACAAATGGTGAGAATTTATAAAGAAAGCAGTCCGGAAATAATCCGGACTGTTTTGCTTTGCAGTTTATAAAGGAATCTTCATAATTTCTTAATGATTTCCCCTATTTATAATTCATCTTATATAAGATAGAATAAAATCACAATCACAAGAAATGTGATACCTCGAGGAGAAAAAAATGACAAATATACTAGTATGTGATGATGAGCAGGACATTGTTTCTGCACTTAAAATTTATTTAACAGCAGAAGGATATCAGGTATATGCTGCATGCAACGGTAAAGAAGCAGTTGAAATGGTTAAGAAAGAACAGATTCATCTGGTGCTGCTTGACATTATGATGCCGGAAATGGATGGTATCACGGCAATGTCAAAAATCAGGGAAATATCCAACGTGCCGATTATTTTGCTGACAGCAAAGAGTGAAGATGCGGATAAAGTACTTGGGCTTACAATCGGTGCAGATGATTATGTGACAAAGCCTTTTCTTCCGATGGAATTACTTGCGAGAGTGAAATCCCAGCTTAGAAGATATATGCTGCTGGGTGGCGGCAAAACAGAAAGTGAAGATACTGTTGTACTTGGCGGTTTACAGTTAAACCATCGCAGCAAGGAAGTGCTTTTGGATGGCGAAAAAGTGATGCTGACTCCTACGGAGTATGAGATTTTGAGGATGTTTATGACAAATCCGGGAAAAGTTTTTTCGCCTAAGGAAATCTATGCTCATGTATGGAATGATGCGCCATATGGCTCTGAAAATACGGTTGCAGTACATATCAGACACCTTCGTGAAAAGATTGAAATCGATCCGGCAAATCCACGTTATCTAAAAGTGGTATGGGGACACGGTTATAAATTGGAGGAGCGATAATATGAAGAAATGGAGAACAAAGCAAGGAACAAAATCGTTAGCGTTTTTTCTTTCTGTGTTGAGTGCTCTTATTATTTTTACTAATGGATTGTTCGTTATGTTTATGTCCAGCTATGGAATCTATAACGAGGCAAAAGAAGATGTGCAAAGGGAATGGTATAAGCATAACAGTGAAATCTATTCGGTGATGGCACTTGCAGAAAGAGGCTCGGAAGGGATGCGTACAGCACTTGACAGAACGCATTTCAGGTATGGAGTCATAAAAGCAAATGATGTGACAAATGTAGATATCTCAAATCCGGATAATTATCTTTGCTATAATTTTGGAACCATGCCTACAAATGATATGTTAGATGGCGGAATGTTGCAAAGTAATTATTTTGCCATCGGAGACGGTACGAGTTATGAGTGGAGATGCAGTCCGTTTGGATTTGCTTCGGCATATACAGCAGGTAGTGAATATATAGAAGAGACAGCAACCGAAGAATATGCGGTAACAACTCCGATTACAGGATATTATTATGATGTAGATACAGGAATATTCTTTTATCAGACAGAGGATAAATTCTTCAGAGTCAACCGTGTGTCGATTCCGGTGGCAGAAAATAGTGATGAATTGCTGACTTTTGAATATGATAGCGGACAGCAGGCGTACTACAATCTGGAAAGAGATGCCTGTATTGTAAAAGAATACTATGTGAATTTTAATATCTTTGATGATACTACCAGCAACTGGGAAAGCTGGGGATATATTAATCTGGATGGCAGAGACCTTACCCATACAGAAATACGGTTTGCCCATTCGGATGACATTGGAGAGATTTCCAAAGAATATTATGTCAGTGTATCAGATGGTATGCTTACCTATAAGACAAAGGATGCAGATCGTGCCGGACTAATGGAAGTGCCGATGTATGATTACTGGGTACTTCATTATGTAAATGAAACCGATGTTGACATGGCTTTTGATGAAGCAATTGTTACATTGATGGAAGGTGATTTGTACGAACAGACAGATGTGCTTTTGAATTGGGCATATGCGTATAAATATAGTTGTATTATCGTACTGTTCATTGCGGCAATTATCTGGATTATCAGTACGATGGCAGTTCTGACTACGGCAGGTGAAAATGAAGATGGTGTGAAAGCCGGACTTTTACAGAAAGTACCGTTTGATATTGCAAGTGCGGTATGGTTTGTTTTGTGCGGAAGCTTTATCGCAGCTTTTTGTTCCATTTATTATTCAGTAGCAGACCTGTATAGCCTGTTTCCGATGGCATTGATTCTTTTTACAGCCGGATATATCTGCGGACTTGTATGGTTACAGGATTTCGTGGTGCGCATAAAGCTTGGAAAAATCTGGAGACAGACACTGGTATACAAGATATATGCTGTCATCAGAGACGCTATCAAGAGAGCATTCCGCTTCTTACAGGAAAATATGCCTATTTTATGGAAAGTACTTCTGCTTTACGGAGTATTGTGTCTTGGAGAAGCAGTCGTTATTTTATTCCTTACCGGATTCTCAATCGTGTTACTTTTAGCGTGGTTTATTAAATCGGTTGTTATTGCTACGTTCTTAATGATTATGACGGTACAGGCTGACAGGATTAAGAAGTTTGGAGAGCAGCTTGCAAAAGGTGATTTGAATGCCAAACTAAATACAAATGCAATGATATGGGAACTGAAAAAGCATGGTGATAATCTGAATCAGATTAGTGAAGGAATGAGTACTGTTGTAGAAGAAAGAATGCAGAGTGAGCGCTTCAAAACAGAACTGATTACCAATGTATCACATGACATTAAAACGCCGCTGACATCTATTATCAATTATGTGGATCTTCTGGAAAAAGAGGAAATTGATAATCCACAGGCAAAAGAGTATCTGGAAGTACTTCAGCGTCAGTCAGCACGTCTTAAAAAACTGATAGAAGATTTGATTGAGGCTTCAAAGGCTTCCACGGGAAGCTTGTCCGTAAATATGGAAAGCATTAATGTAAGCGTACTACTTGAGCAGTTACTTGGCGAATTCCAGGAAAAATTTGAGGCAGAAGATTTGTCGGTAGTTTTGGATAAGCCGGAGGAGGACGTATTTGTACAGGCAGACGGAAGACACTTGTGGAGAGTGCTTGATAATCTGTTGAACAACATTTGTAAGTATACATATCCGGGAACGAGAGTTTATATTGATGTAGACCACTCTGAACTGCATACGATAGTATCTTTGAAAAATATTTCAAAGTATCAGCTGAATATCAAAGGTGAAGAACTGATGGAACGTTTTGTAAGAGGCGATGCATCACGTCATACCGAAGGAAGTGGACTTGGATTATCAATTGCATCCAGTTTGATGGAGCTGATGGATGGAACGTTAAAGATTATTGTGGATGGGGATTTATTTAAAATAGAGTTACATTTTTAAGACAATCGGCACCGTAAGGTGCCGGTTTTCTTTTGCTATGCCAAGCACAGATACGACACGGCATCTTTCGGGGATTTTTCTTTTGTGTTTTGTAAAGAGAGTAAAATTTTAGTTAGGCAAACGCTGGTCTGTGGAACTTGTGCATTTCCTTTTATGAAAAAATTCTCCTTTTGTTCAATTGAAATTCGTTTTGTTCGTTTTCTTGAAGCGGTAAATCAACATGAAGTAGGCATCCGAGTACCTGTTTGAGCGATTTGTCTACAAATAAGGTTTTTATTTTGACAAATCGCGAGTTACACAGGATGCCTACAATAGAACATGTTGATTTCCGCTTCTTAGAAAACTTCAAAACAATTTCAGAACAAAAGGAGAATATTTTTCTAATAGAAATGCACTTCACACAGGTCCTCGCCCAGCGTTAACTGAAATTTTACTCTCTTAACAAAACGCAGAAAAGAAAAATACTCAAGATGCCGTGTCGTATCTGCACTTGGCTCAACATAAGAAAAAACTAACGATACGATGTCTGATTGTCTTAAAAATGGGCGATTGCAACCGGTAGTTTACAAATTTCCAACCGTAATTGATAGTCTGCAACCGGTAAAATTTGTAAGATGGGCTTACCAAACAGCGCTGGATTTGGTAAAATAAATTGTCTCGGTAGAGAAGAAAGGCTTGTGTAGAAGTATGATATTAGCAGATAAAATAATGGAACTTAGAAAGAAAAACGGATGGTCTCAGGAAGAGCTTGCAGAGATATTAAATGTGTCAAGACAGTCTATTTCCAAATGGGAAAGCGCTCAGTCCATGCCGACGATGGATAAGATTGTACAGATGAGTGAAGTGTTTGGCGTTTCAACAGATTTCTTATTAAAGGATGAAATCGAAATGGAACAGCCACAGGTAGTAGATGATAACAAAGTATTCGGAAACGTTAAAAAAGTATCGATAGAAGAAGCAAATAAGTATTTGCAGATTTGTGAAGCTGCGGCAGGTAAAAAGGCAATTGGTACAGCAATGTGTATTTTATCACCGGTAATGCTGATTTTTATGGCAGGTTTACAGGAATCAGGACTGGTAAGCATTACAGAAAATGCAGCTGTTGCAATCGGAATGGCATGCCTGTTTTTATTGATTGCAGGAGCGGTGGCGTTGTTTATAATAACAGGATTTAAAACAAATGCTTATGAATACATAGAAAAAGAAGTAATTGAAACGGAATACGGCGTATCCGGAATGGTAAAGACCAAAAAGGAACAGTACAAAGATGTACATGTGAAGCATAACGTACTTGGAACGGTATTATGTGTTCTTGCAGCGGTTCCTATTATTATGACAGCTTTATTTACTGAAAATGAGTTTTATGTAACTGCTTCAGTATGTGTTACACTTTTGTTGGTGGCTATAGGCGTATTTCATTTTGTACTTACAAGTGTGGTGTGGGGAAGTTATCAGGCACTTCTTGAGGAAGGTGAATATACAAAGGGAAAGAAAGCTATTTTGCCTAAAAAAGAAAGAGTGATGTCTATTTACTGGATTGTGGTAACAGCGATTTATCTGGCATGGAGCTTTACGACATTTGAATGGCACAGAACATGGATTATCTGGCCGGTAGCAGGAGTTCTTAGCGGATTTGTATCAGAAATCGTAGAGCTTGCAACAAAGAAACAATAAAACAAAGATTCTGACATGGTATCTGAAATGAAAAAAATTGTGATGTTTGATGGGGAAATCGAAACGCAACAGTACTTTACGTACCGTTTGCGTGAGCGGTTTCTGGAACTTGGACATGAAGTATTTACATTTAATTTATCAAAAACAGGTGAGAGCCTTACCGGGCTGATGCGGTTTGTGGAGCGCGGTAACACGGCACTTGTCTGTTTTAATTTTCATGGAATTACGCCTGGAGACGTGTTTCAGGATGAAGAGGATGGACACTGGTTTTGGGATGATTTAGACATTCCCTGTTATAATATTGTGGTGGATCATCCGTTTTACTATCATCGTTTTCTGGAAATGGCACCGAAACGATATATCCATATCAGCATTGACAGATATCATGATGCCTATATGAAAGAGTATTTTCCTCATATATTGCGCGTGCCGTTTTTGCCTCTTGCGGGAACACAGATTGACATATCGGATGAATTCCCGGAAAAAGCATATACGCCAAATGGGTATATGGAACTAAAGGACAGACCGATAGATATTGTTTTTACGGGGAATTATTCACCGTTATATAAACTGGACAAATATATTACCAGACTTGGTGAAGAATATGAGATTTTTTACAGAGGGATTATTGATGAACTTCTTGCGCATCCGGACAGAACGTTAGAGGATGTGGCGAAGGAGCATATTCTGCAGGAAATACCGGATGTGACAAAGGAGGAAATAAGAGAAACTCTTGGGAATCAGGTTTTTCTTGATTTGTATGTGCGTTCGTATATTCGGGGAAAAGCAGTACAGGTGCTGGTTGATTATGGTTTTAAGGTTGCTGTTTTCGGAGACGGATGGGATGAGCTGCCTTGTGAACACCCGGAAAATATTATTAACGGAAAAGGCGTATCTTCAGAAGCTTGTCTAAAGATGATAGCCCAGGCAAAGGTGTCGTTAAATGTTATGCCATGGTTTAAGGACGGTGCACATGACAGAGTATTTAACACGTTATTAAATGGTGCATTACTGGTTAGCGACGAAAGTATTTACCTGAAAGAGATTTTAAAAGATGGCGAAAACTGTATTTTATACTCTTTGGATACCATAGATGAGATGCCGCGAAAGCTGGAAATGCTTTTAAAGGATGAAAAAAGGTTGCAACAGGTAATAGAAAGTGGGTATAATACAGCTGTGGCAAAGCATACATGGCATGAACGTGCGGATTTTCTGTCAGAGCTGATAGAAAAAGACGTTTTAGGTGAAATAGATTTGTGACAGATATAAGACAAAATGCTGATATAAGGAGGCGGAACATGCTTACATTATTAACACAGGGTGCAGAGAATGCACAGAATATGTTCTTTTTACTCGGTGGCGGATTACTGGTTATTATTATTGCAGTTATCGTTTCAGTTGTAGCATCTGTAGCAGGAACAGCTGCAGCAGTAACGCAGGAAGATGACGATTAAGAGCAATCGGCTGCTTTGTATTACTTGAAACCTTTGTGATGGCGTGCTAATATAATAGCATGTTTTGGAAAGAAGAATGTTAGGAAAAGTCTAAGGGAGACCTTGGGCTTTTTTTGTTATGACTTGCTGTCGGAAAGCGAGGAGAAATGATAGCATTTTGTAAAAAATGGGGACGCTATGGACTGGTTTGTCCCATCGTATTTATGTCGAAAGAAATAAGAGAACGTGTTTATGAGTGTTTAACGGTATATTGGAAATATTTAGCTATAAATCAGAGATGGGTTTGGATGGTAACGATATTCATGCTTGTGATGCTGCTATATTATAGGAGTGCTGAATTATATACATATAGTATAGAAGAAGAGCTACAGTATCTGGGGCGTTTGCCGGTTGTTTGGGAAAGACAGAAAAAGCTCTATATTCCATATAGATTATTACAAAAATCATCTACAGGAAGATACACATTGAAAACAAACTATCCTTTGAAAAGAAAACAGCAGATGACAGTTTACGCAAGGAATGTAAGACTAACGTTGGATGTGAAGAAAATCATGCATTTTCAAATATTATCAGAAGGAGGCGGTGCAATAATATAAAAGTATGGCTTATTCCTAATATAAGAAATTTCTATAAGAAATTCTTATATCAAATCTTTACTCTAGAAGTTTAGTTTGCTATAATTACTTCGTTGAAAAGAGAAAAGTAAGGAAAGTTTTTGTAAAAGAACTGTTCTGTTAAACCATCGAGAATAAGGAGAGCCGGTTATGGAAAAAATTTACACAGGTAAAACAAAAGACGTTTACAAACTTGAAAATGGTAATGTTTTATTAAAGTTTAAAGATGATTGTACAGGAAAAGATGGCGTATTTGATCCGGGTGAAAATACAGTAGGATTAACAATTGACGGTATCGGTAAAGCAAACCTTGAAACTTCTGTACGTTATTTTGAAATGTTAAAAGATGCTGGTATCAAAACTCATTATGTGAGTGCAAATATTGAAGATGCAACAATGGAAGTATTACCTGCAACAGTATTTGGACATGGACTGGAAGTTATCTGCCGTCTCGTTGCGACAGGAAGCTTTATTCGCAGATATGGTGAATATATGGAAGATGGTACTGTTTTAGAAGGTGGATATGTAGAATGTACATTTAAAAATGATGCATTAGGTGATCCACTCGTAACATCTGAAGGTCTTGCAGCACTTGGCGTTATGTCTCAGGAAATGTTTGCAAGTATGAAAGAACAGACATTAAAGATTACAAAAATCGTTGCTGATGATTTGAAATCTATCGGACTTGATTTATGGGATATCAAATTTGAATTTGGTTACAACAACGATGAAGTAATTCTTATCGATGAAATCGCATCCGGTAACATGAGAGTTTACAAGGATGGAAAGATTGTAGATCCTGTAGAATTAACAAAATTAATCTTAAACAGATAATAATCTGGCAAGAATGTTTAGATGTAAGTTATGATTTTTCATAGAGAGGGACACGAATGGAAACATTTGTGTCCCTTTTGTTGACACGTCATTGTATCGTGATTTACAATAAATTGTTATATATAATCAGGAGAAGTAGGGCTTTTCGTGAATTATAGTAAAATGATTAAGAGGAAGAAAAGGACGAAGAATATGAGCTGGGAAGACGGCGTTAGAAAAGTAATCCCTTATGTACCGGGAGAACAGCCAAAAATAAAAAATATTATTAAATTAAATACAAATGAGTGTCCGTATCCACCGGCACCGGGAGTACAGAAAAAAGCAGACAGCTTTTCCTGTGAGCAGTTGCGATTATATCCGGATCCGGATGCG
>SVFS01000057.1:13101-15110 GCA_015056725.1 Lachnospiraceae bacterium
CACACAAAACTATTCCGGCAAAAGAAATTTTTGAGGCTTTGAAAAAGGAAGGTATTTTTGTGCGATACTTTAATAAGCCCCGCATTGATAACCATCTTAGAATTACAATTGGGACAGATGATGAGATGGATAAATTAATTACATTTTTAAAGGAGTTTACAGCATGTTAAAAAATTATTTGTGGGTGTTTTTGATTTCTATGGTTCCACTTATTGAACTTCGTGGAGCAATTCCGGTTTCACAGGCGCTTGGTATGCCGATTTTACCGTCTTATATTATTTCGGTAATCGGAAATATGCTTCCGGTTCCATTTATTTACCTATTTGCCAGAAAGGTGCTTGAATGGGGAGCGGACAAACCGCTTATTGGTAAATTTTTTACTTTCTGTCTTGTAAAGGGTGAAAAGGGTGGAAAGAAACTGCAGGAAAAAGCAGGCCGCGGATTATTTGTTGCACTTTTACTCTTTGTAGGTATTCCTCTTCCGGGCACAGGTGCATGGACAGGAACACTTGCGGCAAGTATTTTGGATATGGATTTTAAATCCAGTACATTAGCTGTCATGCTTGGTGTATTGCTTGCGGGTATTATCATGGGTGTTGCCAGCCTTGGAGTATTTGGTGCAATTGGAGCGATGTTCTAAAAAAGGAGCTTGAAATGAGCGAAAGTTATACAAGCTTTGCGAGAGTATATGATACATTCATGGATAATGTTCCGTATCAGGAATGGGCAGATTTTTTGGATACGGTGCTGCAAAAATATGGTTGCTTCGGAAAAAATCTGACAGCAAATCCATTACAGGATACAGAAATGGAGCAGGCTCTTTTGTCAGAAAGAAATTCGGTGCTTGATTTAGGATGCGGTACAGGGACTTTGACAGAACTTCTGGCAGATAAAGGCTATGACATGATAGGTATCGATAATGCAGAAGAGATGCTGGAAATAGCTATGGAAAAACGGATGCAGTCAGGCAAGGATATTTTGTATCTCCTGCAGGATATGCGTGAGTTTGAATTGTATGGAACGGTAGGCGCAGTTATCAGCGTATGTGATAGCTTAAATTACATATTGGATGAAGAAGATATGCAGAAAGTGTTTGACCTGGTAAACAATTATTTGTATCCGGGTGGCATTTTTGTGTTTGATTTTAATACTGTTTATAAATACGAAACGGTAATCGGTGATACTACCATTGCGGAAAACAGGGAAGACTGTAGTTTTATCTGGGACAATTATTACCACGATGAGGAACGTATTAATGAGTATGACTTAACGATTTTTGTGGAGGAAGAAGAGGAGTTATTCCGGCGTTTTTCGGAGACACATTATCAAAGAGGATATACACTTGACGAAATGAAGCAGTTTGTAAAAAAGGCAGGTCTTGAATTTGTAACAGCAATGGATGCGGATACTCATGAAGGTGTAACGGATGAAAGTGAACGTATTTATGTGGTAGCACGAGAAATACAGAAAGAACGTGTATAGAAAGGAAGCAGGTCAGATGCAGGACCATATTATAAAAGCAACAGCAGGAAATGCCCAGATCAGGGCATTCGCAATTACGAGTAAAGAGATTGTAGAGACAGCAAGGAAAGCACATAATACAAGCCCGGTTATGACGGCTGCGCTTGGAAGACTTTTGTCGGCAGCAGCAATGATGGGAAGTATGATGAAGGGTGATAAGGATATACTGACACTTCAGATTAAAGGAGACGGCCCTGCAGGCGGCTTGACTGTGACTGCGGATTCACACGGAAATGTAAAAGGGTATGCTAACAATCCGGATGTGATTTTGCCGGCAAATGAACTTGGCAAACTGGATGTAGGCGGCGCCATCGGAAACGGCTTTCTCGGTGTGATTAAAGATTTGGGATTAAAAGAGCCGTATGTAGGACAAACTGTTTTACAGACAGGCGAAATCGCAGAGGATTTAACGTATTATTTTGTGGTATCTGAGCAGACTCCTTCTTCCGTAGGGCTTGGTGTATTGATGGAAAAGAATAATACCGTAA